>JAOTUY010000049.1 GCA_029863625.1 Acidimicrobiia bacterium | reverse complement strand
TTGCGGGTGGCCGCCTCCCGCTAGCTCCCGTCGACGGTTTCGGTGGCTGCGACGGGGCCCGTCTTCCCGGCCTCGGGCGAATCGGTCGATGTCCGGGGCGCCAACCCGTCTGCGTCGTTGCGTCGCGTCGTATACCTCCAGGCCAACCAGATCAGTATCGGTACCCAGAAGAACGGAATGATTGCTCCGGCGAACAGGACCAGTGCCTGGGCCAGGTCCACCAACAATCTCCAACTCGCTTGCAGCCCTTCGGTGAAAGTAGGAATCCCTCCCGGGTCGACTGCCTGAATGAACACCGTCACGGTGTTGGCGGCCTTGCGGTTCGAGAGGACGTCTCCGTCCTCGTTGACCGGGGTAGCCGTCACAGTCGTTTGCGTGCGAAGGCTCCGCTCGGCCACGGTTTCGGTGGCGAGCACGATCGATTCGCCCGGTTCGATAGGTGTGGCGGGGTCGCCGAAAATCAGGATCAGGTCGTCGAATTCGACGTCAAGTACCGGATCGCGGAGCTCGAAGTCGGTCAGCAGAGTGTCGCCGACGTTGAAGATCTCAAAGCACACCGTGACCTCGTCGGTCTGATCGACCGTGATCCCGGAACTCCCCGGGCAGGAGATCCCATCATCGTGACCGAGATAGGTCGTGACGTTGAGGGATACCGCCGGCCGGGACTCGGCCTCGGTGATGGTGAGCACGATAGTCGCCAGGGCCACCTGGTCCTCGAGGGTACGCAGCGAACCGCGCATCGTCTCGAGCTGGGTTTCCCGCTCGAGCAACTCGTTCTCCAACTCGACGATCGTCTTGATGTCGACGGCCCCTTCGAGCAGAGAACGCAACCGTTCGACGCTCGCCTCGGCGGTGTTGATGCGGCTCTGCACATCGACGATCCGCTCGGTCACGTCGTCGGCAGACACGTTCTGGCTGCGCAGATCGCCGATCGAGCCAAGCCGATCGAGTGCCTCCTGGAAGTCGTCCGGGCTCACCTTGAAGGTGAGGATGCTCATCGGGGTGGGATCTCCGGTCGTGCGCTGCCCGAAGAGGAAACCACCGAGCAGTTGGATCTCCCGGGTGGCTTGCTCGCCGGCCGTTGCGACATCCGGCACGGCCACGGTGAGGTCGGCGGTGAAGATGATGTCGCGCCCGAAGCCGGAGGTTTGAAAAACGACCGGTTCGACGCCGCCCGAACCGAGCTGATTGGCGCCGGAGCGTTCGTCGCCATCGGAGGGCGCTTCTTGCGCCGACGCCATAGTCGTGGTTGTCTCCGGCGCGAAGCCCGCGCCGTCGAGCGGGGCACCGATCTCGTCAAACATCTCACGGTCTGCCGAGTCTCCGCTCGAGCAGGCGGCCGGTACCAGCAAGAGCACGATCGCCAGTACCAACAGTCTCATTGATGGTTTTTGCATGTGATAGGTCATGAACCCTCCCGGGTCGTACATCCTTGGGACGTACTCCAGTGAGAACCGGTTCCCGCTCTGCCCGTTTCTCCCAAGAATGTCGGCCTCTCAACCGGAAAGCTGTAGCAGCGTCGTGTGTTCAACGACCCAATCGTCCGGCTCGATTCTGCGTATCTTCATGCCCGATGTGCAGCAATCTGCTCGAAGGAGGGCGCGGTGTTTTCAGGTCCCTTCAGGCGATGAGCCACCCAGCCGTCGGGTCAGAACCGCAGCATTCGAACCTTCCACCTTCTACCCGTTCAGCTCTCCGACTTTGCCACTCTCGTCATCAGGGCCAGAACGACGTCGCGTGGACGGGCACCCTCGTAGAGAACCCGACCTACCTGGTTGGCGATGGGCATCTCGATTCCGTGGCCTACTGCCAGGTCGAGCACCGCCCTGGTGGTCTTGACTCCCTCGGCAACCATGTTCATCTCGGAGATGATCTCGTCCAGGGAGCGGCCCTTTCCCAGTTCGACCCCGACCCGGTTGTTGCGGCTTTGCGAGCTGACGCAGGTGGCGATCAGGTCGCCCATGCCGGCCAAGCCGGCGAAGGTGAGCGGCTCGCCGCCCATGGCGACCCCTAAACGGGTCAGCTCGGCCAACGCCCTGGTGAGCAGGGTCGCCAGCGTGTTGTCGCCAAAACCGAGTCCCCGGGCCATACCGGCCGCGATGGCCATCACGTTCTTGAGCGCCCCCGCGATCTCGCATCCCGTCACGTCGGTATTGGTGTACACCCGAAACGAGGGCGACATGAATACCTCCTGAAGGGAGCGGGCCCGGTCGGTGTCGGTCATGGCGATGACGGTGGCGGCCGGTTGGCCGGCGATGACCTCTCTGGCCAGGTTAGGCCCGCTCAGGACGCCGATAATGCCGGGGTCGTGGTCCGGGAGTTCCTCGGCGGTGACCTCCGTCATGCGCATGAGCGTTCCTTGTTCGATACCTTTGGAAAGGCTCAGAATCGCCGCTCCGGCCGGCACCACTGCCGCGGCGCGAGCCAGCACCTCCCGAAACCCGTGCGAAGGTACCCCCATGACGATGAGCTCGGCGTCCTTCACGGCCGCTTCGAGGTCGCTGGTTGCGGTGAGGCTGTAGGGGATTTCGGCGCCGGGAAGATACTGCTCGTTGCGCCGCTCCTCGTTGATGCGGTCTGCTACTTCCGGCCGTCGTGCCCAAAGAACGGTGCCGTGTTTCTGAGCGGCCAGGCACGCCACGGCCGTTCCCCACGACCCGGCTCCGATCACGGCGATTCTCACGCTGACCTCCTACGCATTCCTTTCTCCACGCTATCACTACGGATCGGGAATAGTCCCCCGGGCAGGTGATCTCATGCGGTTTGGGCCGAGGGGTCAGACGGCCTTCCTCGCCGAAGGTGGGGGAAGTGGGACGGCTCGGAAGAGCCGAGCCAGCCCGTTACACTGCCGTTTCTGTGGCACGCATCGGCATCGTCGGTTACCCCAACGTCGGCAAGACGACCCTCTTCAACGCTCTCACCGGTTTGGAGGCGCCGACCGCTGCCCACCCCTTCTCGACCACCGAGCCCAATATGGGTGTGGCGAACGTTCCCGACGCCGACCTCGACGAGGCCGCCCAGGTCGAAAAGTCGGTCAAACTCGTGCATGCCACGCTGGAACTTCTTGATTTGCCCGCCATGGCTAAACCGGGACATGGCGGAGGCTTCGGCGCCCAATTCCTCGGGAGACTGCGGGATATGGAGACGCTGGCTGTGGTCCTGCGCTCTTTCCAAGATGATTCGGTCCCTTCTGATGAATCGGGCACCGATCCTCTGGCCCAGGCGCAGGAACTGCTGCTGGAGCTGGCCCTGGCCGACTTCGAGGTGTTCGAGAGGCGTCGCGACAAGATCGCCAAAGAGGCAACCGCCGATCCCGGGAAGAGGAGCGCGGCCGAGGCCGTCACGCGTGCCACGGCACTCCTCGAGCAAGGCACGCAGCTTCGGGCCGAACGTTGGGAACGTGATCAACTCAGCGCGTTTCGGGACCTTTCGCCGCTGACCCTCAAGCCGGTTATCTGGGTTGTCAACGTCGAGGAGGACACCGGTGAGGCCGAAGGCCTCGTTGCTGAACTGGAAGCGTTGGTACCAAAGGGCGACACCGTAGTCGTACTGTCTGCCAAGCTCGAGGAAGAGGGAGCTCTCCTCTCGCCGGAAGACCGGCGGGAGCTGTTCGAAGGGCTCGGTCTGGGGGAGGGTGCACTTGCCAAGGTGGTACGGGCCGCCTACGCCGCCATGGACCTGGTCAGTTTCTACACACTCGGTCCCAAGGAAGCCCACGCCTGGACGGTGCGGAAAGGTGCAAAAGCCCCGGAGGCGGCAGGCAAGATCCACTCCGATCTCGAACGGGGATTCATCAGAGCAGAGGTCGCCCCGATCTCCGTCGTCATCGCCGACGGAGGATGGGACGATTGCAAGAAGGCGGGTCATCTCCGGGTGGAGGGCAAGGACTACACCGTCGCCGAGGGTGACGTGATCGTGGTTCGATTCTCAGTGTGATAATGGGTGGGTGAGCCGCCATCCCTACCGCATTCGACCGTGGGCCGATCCCGCGACCCGGCAGTCGGCCTTGCTCGAGATACAGAAGCTGATCGAGTCCGGCCGGTACCACGTATCTGCCGACGAAGTGGCCGAAGCTTTGCTGGCGGAGCCCGGGTTCGGAGAACCGGAATCCTCAAGTTGCGGGGGTTCAAATGCCGATGCCAAATAGAGATGGAATCGACCGAAATCCTGGCCGGAGACGAGCCCCGGACTATCAGTCGTCGGGAGCGTATCGAGGAGCTTTCTCGGCTGATTGCCGAGGGCAACTACGTCGTGCCCGCCATCGACATCGCTCATGCGATCCTCCACGGCCGGCCCAAGTGGGGGAACCGCGTCCCGCGTCCGGGCGATCTCCGGCCGCTCATCTGATCTCGTCTTTGTCAACGAAGAATACGAGGCCCCGGCAAGGGGGTAGAGCCGGAGCCTCGTGTGTGCTCCTCCGATGAGGAGCTGCATGGGCCGTTTACCGAGCCGGCGCCAGGGAGTCCGGACTCGTGACCCAGTGCCCTTCATGGGCTTGATCCGGGAACGGATAGTCGCCCAGCCGTCCCCAGTACCCAGGGATCCTAAGTCTGGCTCCGGTGGGGTGTCAAGGTTGCCCTCAGAGTCATCACCCGTTCCGTCCTGCCGAGTAGCAGTGAGGGATTGGATCCCTGCAATACTGCCCAGTCCATGCGCGAATCGATTGAGACGTTCGTCCGAAACTTCCCGGAGCCGCTGGCGGTAGTGCTGCTGGCCACTTTGCCGGTGTTCGAGTTACGCGGAGCAATACCCTTCGCGCTCGGCGTCCTGGACATGCCGGTGGGGCAAGCGTACGTCTGGGCCGTGGTGGGCAATTTGCTTCCCGTGCCGTTTATTCTGCTGTTCCTCGGGCCGGTGACGAAGTGGGCCGAAGATCATTGGTCGGGGTTACACCGATTCCTCGAGCGCTTGTTTTCGCACACAAGGCGCCGCCACACGACCCGGTTCGTCCGGTGGCGAGATCTAGCGCTGGTTACCTTCGTCGCGATCCCGTTGCCGATTACAGGCGCATGGAGTGGAGCGCTGGCCGCTTTTGTGTTCGGCGTTGAGCGCCGCAAGGCCTTTGGGCTGATCGCTATCGGGGTGGCCATCGCCGGAGTGGTGGTTACGCTGCTTTGGCAGGGTGGCAGTTCTTTGCTCGGCGCCCCGTAGCGCATCACTATTCTTGTCGACATGACCGCGACGTTGACTCGCCGGAGAGGCTTGGTTGCACTGTTGGTGCTGGTTGTGCTCAGCACGAACCTCCTGGCGGCGTGTGGGGCCGGCCTCGATGAGAACGCGAGCGGTGAACAGGTTTATAACGCCCGCTGCTCCTCATGTCACCGCAAAGACCTGAGCGGGGGAATTGGACCTGCGCTCGGCCCGGGTTCTGAAGCTGTCGACCGTCCGCTCGAGTACTACGAGATCACCATTAACAGCGGGAAAGGTCGGATGCCGTCATTCGGGTCGTCGCTGACCGACGAGCAAATCTCTCGAGTGATCGACTACGTCATTGCCTTCCAGGACGGAAGCTGAGTGCTGCGACCCATACATACGATCACGCCTCTCCGGCCCTCGACGGCCCCGGCGACGCGACCGTGATCTTCGGGCGGTTCTTGGCGGCTATCTGGAGCGGTTTGCGCGACCCCGAGTTCCGCAGCCTGTTGCTCATCGTTGCAGGGTTGTTGGGTACCGGCACCTGGGTCTACCACCGCTTCGAAGGCTGGAATGTGCTCGACTCGCTCTACTTCAGTGTGATCACCCTCACTACGGTCGGCTACGGGGATCTCTCGCCAACCCGGCCGGGTACCAAGATATTCACGGTTGTCTTCATCATTGTCGGCATCGGGATCCTGTTGGCTTTCATCAACATGGTTGCCAAGCATGCCCTACAAGCGAGGTCGCTGCGGGAACGGCTCGAGCGACGGCGCCACCGACCGGATCAAGAAGCCTGATCGGAGTCAGTTGTTGCCGTACTGGGCGGTGAGGCTGGCCACATCGTCACCGTCGCTGTACGTGATAAACACCGAAGCGGCCAACTCGTCGCTCGACCCGGTGATACTTACGAATCTCACGCCTTCTCCGCTTGATTCGGTGCGGCTGACCTCCCACCCCTGATCGTTGAAGAAATCCTCATACAGGGCTGCGACCTCGTCGAAGTCATCCGGGTCGAAGCTCAGAATGACCTGGGTGCTGGCGAACTCCCCCGTCGTCGTTATGACGCCGCCTACCTCTTCGTAGTTGGGGATTGGGAGCAGAAAATCGGCGGGGATCTCGGTGTCGCCGAACTCGACCGAACCCTCGTCCGTTTCGATGGAGACCGAACCGCCATCCTCGTTGAGGTCGACGTTCACATCACCGCCGCCCTCATCCTCGAGCTGCTTCTCGATAGCGTTCTCGAGCACGTTTTCTGCCGTCTTGGCACATCCGACCGCGACCAATGCCAAAATCACAAGCACGACTACCAACCGTACTTTCGACATCTCACCTCACCCCATTTGTCGATATACCGAGCCGATATACCGAGAAGCTACACGATGTTGGTGTCGGTGAAGAGGGAAAAGACCGGGTATGGTCCTCACGACATGGACTCGTCGTCGGACCAGAGCCCTCCCGCTGCCCCGCCCCGGCGCCTCAGGGAGCAGGTGCCCGCCTGGTTTCCCCGTGCCCTTCTCATGACGATTGGCGCGGTTCTCGCCACCCTGGGACTGCTGTGGGTCGCACATAGGCTGGGGGATCTCCTCATCGCCCTGCTGCTCGCCGTCTTCCTTTCGTTTGCTCTGGAACCGGCGGTGCAGTATCTCTCCACGCGGCGCGGCTGGTCACGGAGCACCGCCACCGCCGCTGTGTTTCTCATCGTCGGGTTACTCGGGCTGGGTTTTCTGGCCGCGGTGCTGACGCCGCTGATTGCCCAAACGGGAGGGTTTTTCACGAATCTCGCTGATTGGCTCGATCAGGTGTCGGCGCGGCTCGAGGAATGGTTCGGGATTGAACTCAGCCTCAACGCAGCTTTGGAGGATTTCGAAAGCCTGGGCAGCCTCATTCAGAGCTACGGCAACGACGTGGGCCGGGGCGTGGTTGGTTTCGGTGCGACCGTGGCAAGTGCCGTGCTCAGTCTGCTGGCCATGGGCTTGTTCACGTTCTACCTGCTGGCGGATGGCCCCAAACTTCGACGCACGGTCCTGGCAGCGGTGAAGCCTGAAGTGCAGCATGAGGTGCTGAGGATGTGGGAGGTGGCGATTCGGAAGACCGGCGGATATGTGTATTCGCGAGTGCTGCTGGCCCTTGCCTCGGCCGTATTCACCTATGTGGTGCTGCTGATCGTCGGCGTGCCGTTCGCCCTACCCCTGGCACTCTGGGTGGGCGTTGTGTCTCAGGCCATGCCGGCGATGGGAACCTACATCGCGGCGGTTGCGCCGGTCCTCGTCGCTCTTTTCACGGATCCCATCAAAGCAGTGTGGGTGTTGGTGGCGCTGGTTGCCTACCAGCAGATCGAGAATTTCATGCTGCAGCCGAGGATCACCGCCAAAACCATGGCACTGCATCCGGCCATCGCCTTTGGAGCCGTCCTGGCCGGAGCCGCTTTGCTGGGAGCCATCGGCGCTCTGATCGCCTTGCCCACTGCCGCCATCATCCAAGCTTTCATCTCAACGTACCTGGAGCAACACGAAGTGATCGAGGACGTTCTGGCGCAGGAGTAGTCGCCGGGGGTCCGGAGGGAAGAGCTATGGGACCACTCCAAGGTGTCACGATCGTCGAAATCGCCTCGATCGGACCGGGACCGTTCTGCGGCATGATGCTGGCCGACCTCGGCGTCGACGTCGTGAGGATCGACCGGGCCGATGCAGTCTCGGGTCCGGCGGCGACCGGTTCATCACTCGATCTGATGAATCGCGGCAAGCGCTCGATCGGGATCGACCTGAAGAACCCGGTCGGGGTCGAGGCCGTTCTGCGGATGGTAAAGCAAGTAGACGGGTTGTTAGAAGGGTTCCGGCCCGGAGTGGCGGAGCGGCTCGGTATCGGACCCGACGTGTGTCGGGAGCACAATCCCCGGCTCGTGTACGGCCGGATGACCGGGTGGGGTCAAGCTGGGCCCCTCTCCGGCGTGGCCGGGCACGATATCAACTACATCGCCCTTTCCGGTGCGCTGTACATGATCGGTCGGGCGGGTGAGCCGCCCGTGCCTCCCTTGAATTTGGTCGGTGATTTCGGTGGGGGAGGGATGCTGCTTGCGCTTGGTATCGTCGCCGGATTGTTCGAAGCGCGAAGCTCTGGTCTCGGCCAGGTAGTCGATGCAGCGATGATCGACGGATCTGCCCTCTTGACCACCATGGTTCACGGGATGCGGGCGATGGGCCTCTGGAGCGATCGGCGCGGTGTCAATCTGCTTGATACGGGGGCTCCATTCTACGAGGTCTACGAGACGTCCGATGGCGGTTTCATGGCGGTGGGCGCCATCGAACCACCTTTCTATGCCGAGTTCGTCGGCCTACTCGAACTGGACGGCGAGCTGCCGCTACAGCTCGATGCCACGCAATGGCCGGATATGAAACGGCGTATCGCAGCCGCCTTTAAGACCCGGACCCGACCGGAATGGGAAGCCCGGTTTGGCGGAAGCGATGCGTGTGTTGCCCCGGTGCTATCCCTGAGCGAGGCGCCGCATCACCCGCACCACAAGGCCCGGCAGACCTTTGTCGAACTGGAGGGAGTTACCCAACCCGCCCCCGGTCCCCGCTTCGATCGAACCCCGGGTCAGATCTCCGGTTCCCCGCCCGCGGCGGGCCAGCATACCGACGAGATCCTGGCCGGGTTCGGGTTCGACGAAGCAGAGCGAGCTGCAATGCGCCGAGCGGGGGCGGTCCGCTGATCAGACGTTCCGGCGAATTCCGCCCCGACAACGCTGGTTAGAATCCGCCGACAGCCATTGTTCCGTGGGCGACATGACCCGGCATCGGGCGGTCTGCGGCCGGAGGAGAATGCCATGCGTGAGTACACCAGCCCGGGAGCCGTCAAAGTTCCGCCCGGCGACAGCCCGATCGCGGCGTTGCTGACCAGGGCCGACACCCATCCCCATGTCGCCGCGCTCGCTTATCGGGACGGCGATCGGTTCGTCGATATCACCACGCAGGATTTCGTGGGCGAAGTCTTGGAATTGGCCGCCGGCCTGGTCGGCCTCGGGATCCAGCCAGGCTCACGGATCGGGGTCTACTCTGCGACGCGGTACGAGTTCACGTACGTGCAGTACGCGATCTGGGCGGCGGGTTGTGCGGCGGTGACTATCTATGAGACTTCCTCTGCGGAGCAAGTGCGCTGGACTCTCGGCGACAGCGGGGCCGTTGGGGTTTTCTGCGAGAGCGAAGCCCTCAAGTCGATCTTCGATGAAGTTTCCGGTGACCTTCCTGACTGCCACCATCAATTCGTGATCGATGCAGGGGGTCTCGATCGGGTCAAGGATGCCGCCACCGATGACAGCCGGAAGGAAGTCAAAGAGCGGATCAAGGCCATTGCCCAGGACGACATTGCCCTGCTCATTTATACGTCGGGTACGACCGGGCGTCCGAAGGGATGTGTGCTTACCCAGCACAATTTCATCTGGGATGTCCGGCAGGTGGTTTCGGCGCAGCTGGATCTCTTCAAACCGGGTAATTCCAACCTGATGTTCCTACCGCTGGCCCACTCGTTTGCCCAGGTGGTCCAGGTTGCGTGTGTGACCATGGGCGTCAAGATCGGTTACTCGACCGGCACCAAGAACCTCGTCGAGGAACTGGGGATGTTCAAGCCCCGCTGGGTGTTCTCGGTGCCTCGGGTGTTTGAGAAGGTCTACAACAGCGCCAAGCACAAGGCCGATTCTGAAGGTAAGGGCAAGATCTTCGACATGGGCGCCAACCTGGCGATTGATTTCTCCAAGGAAGAGCAGGCGGGCAAAGTCAGTTTGAAGACCAAGGTCCTTCACACCGTTTTCGACAAGCTGCTGTACGGGAAACTGCGGGACGTATTCGGCGGCCGCCTGGAATACGCCATCTCCGGAGGAGCGGCCTTGGGGGAGAGGCTCGGTCACTTCTTCCGCGGCATCGGGCTCACCGTCCTCGAGGGTTACGGCCTCACCGAAACGACCGCCGCCACGGTTTTCAACCGGAAGGGTGAGCTCAAGATCGGGACCGTCGGGCATCCGGCTCCGGGTGCCTCTGTGAAGATCGCCGATGACGGTGAGATCTTGATCAAAGGCGGCTGTGTTTTCAAGGGCTACTGGAACAACGAGGCCGCAACGAACGAGGTGTTCAGTGGCGACGGGTGGTTCCATTCCGGAGACGTTGGTGAGCTCGACGATGAAGGCTATTTGCGTATCACCGGCAGGAAGAAGGAGCTGATCGTCACCGCCGGCGGCAAGAACGTGGCTCCCGCGGTTCTGGAGGACCTGATCCGGGCCCATCCGTTGATCAGCCAGTGCATGGTCATCGGGGACGCCCAACCGTTCATCGCCGCGCTCGTCACGCTCGATCCAGAGACATTCCCCGAGTGGGCTGCGGAGAATGGCCTGGGCGATCTGAGCATCGCCGAACTGCGTGAGCATCCCCACGTCCTGGAAGCCATCCAGGTCGCAATTGACGGGGCAAACAAAGTCGTCTCCAAGGCCGAGTCGGTCCGGACCTTCCGCATCCTCGACGAAGATTTCACCATTGAAGGCGGCGAGCTGACGCCGACTCTCAAGGTCAAGCGGGCGGTCATCGGTAAGAAATTTGGGCACGTGATCGACGAGATCTACACCAAGCAGTAGCCAGTACTTCGTATTTCGTACCGCTGCCACCGTCGCCGGAGACCGCGGGGCGGGAGTAGGTCTGTCGGGCTTGAGCTGGTGCGTACTGAGTACTGAGTACTGAATACAGAGTACGGAGTACTGCAAACCGCTCCCTCCGCCATGCGATCATGCCACCCGGTACAGTTGCGGTACGAGAGGGAGGATCGATATGGCGACTGCCAAAGAGCTTCGAGGCGAGATCGACGTCGCCGTAGAAGGTCGGACCATTGTCGAGGTGCTGGCCCGCAATGCCCGGGAACACAGTGCTACACCGGCCATCCATTGGCGCGAGGACGGCGCCTGGAAGGACCTCTCCTGGTCCCAGTACCGGGAGCGCGTCATCGAGGCCGCCGCTGGCTTCATTTCACTCGGCGTCGACCGCGGGGACTTCGTCGCTTTGATGGCAGCCAATCGACCCGAGCACGTCATTGCCGATCTAGGGGTCATGCATGCGGCGGGGACACCCGTGACGCTCTATTCGACCCTGGCGACATCCCAGGTCGCCTACATCGGTGGCCACTGCGGGGCGAAGGTCGCTGTGCTCGAGAACCTCGAGTTCATGAAACGATGGGAGGCGGCCAAGCCCGAGCTCCCCAACCTCGAATATGTCGTGCTGCTGGAGGGTGCCGAGAACTACGAGACGGTGGACTGGGTGTTGTCCTGGGACGACCTCGCCGAGCGGGGCCGAACGCTGCTCGCTTCCAACCCGGAGGCTGTTGACGATCGGGCCGCTCAACTCCAACCCGACGATATCGCCACGCTGATCTACACATCGGGAACGACCGGCACGCCCAAAGGGGTCGTCATCACGCACCGCAACGTGCTGTGGACCGTCGAGTCGACCGAGCGGACGATCAGTTTGCCCAAGCATCCGCGTCTGGTTTCGTTTCTCCCTCTGGCCCATATCGCCGAACGGGTGGCCAGCCATTACCTGGGGATGTGGTACGTGGGTGAGGTCTGGTATTGCCCTGACATGACCCAGGTACTCGAGTACGTGCAGGAAGCGAAGCCGACTCTGTTTGTGGCCGCACCTCGCGTGTATGAGCGCTTCCAGGCCGGTCTGTTGGCCCGCCTCGAGGGCGAAGAAGGGTTGAAGAAGACGCTCGCCATGACGGCCATCAAGACCGGCGAAGACGTCGTCCGGCTCCGTCAAGAGGGCAAGCCGGTGCCGTTCCTCACCGGGTTGAAGCACCAGTTGCTCGAGCGGGTCGTACTCACCAAGATTCTCGACGGCCTCGGGATGGGCGAAGTGTTCATTGCCATCTCGACCGCCGCGCCCATCGCTCCTGAGCTGCTCGTCTTCTTTCAAGGGATCGGGCTCCCCCTCTTTGAGCTGTGGGGTATGAGCGAGTTGAGCGGTCCCGGGACTACCAACCTGCCCGGTGCAAACAAGATTGGCACGGTCGGCAAGCCGATCGTCGGCACCGAAGTGAAGCTGGCCGACGACGGCGAGCTGATGATGCGGGGTGGGAATGTGACCGCCGGGTACTTCAAGCGACCGGAGGACACGGCAGAGACATTCCTGGCCGACGGTTGGTTGGTCACCGGCGACATCGCCGAGATCGACCAGGACGGCTTCGTTTCGATTGTCGATCGCAAGAAGGAGTTGATCATCACCGCAGGTGGCAAGAACATCGCTCCCACCAAGTTGGAAGGCATGATCAAGAGCCATCCGCTCATTGGCCAGGTCTGCGTGATCGGAGACCGCCGCAAGTTCCTCACGGCCCTGATCGTGCTCGATGGCGACATGGCGCCGCCCTGGGCGGAGCGGCAGGGTTTGAAGTTCGACGACATGGCAACTTTCGCGCAACTGCCCGAGGTGCAGGCGGAGGTGCAGAAGGCCGTCGATGAGGCCAATGAGCACGTGGCCCGGGTCGAGCAGCTGAAGAAGTTTGTCGTGCTGTCGGACGAGTGGACCCCGGAGACCGAGGAACTCACCCCCACACTCAAGCTGAAACGGCGGGTGATCCACGATAAGTACGCGCAGGCAATCGATGGCATGTATGCCTGAGTTGAGCGGCTTGCAGCGAGGAGGCTCTGACGGAGTCGTATGAGGTCACCACCAGCATTTCCGCCCGGCCCGAGACCGTCTGGGCCGCGCGGGGGCTGTTCAGAGCGGTCAGGACCTTCACGCTGACGCCGGACGGCGAGACCGTGACGAGATTCGATATGCGTGAGGAGTTCACCGGCCCCCTGCTGTCAATGATCTGGAAGTCCATGCCCGATCTAACCTCATCGTTCGAGCAGTTCGCCAACGGGTTGAAGGACAAGGCTGAACAGGCGGCGCAGTCAGGGAACTTAGTTTGACCGGGCTACAGCTGGCCACCACGACCGACCATCCCTGGTGGCAAACCGCGGTCATCTATCAAATATATCCACGTAGTTTTCAGGACAGCACCGGGAACGGAATCGGCGATCTGGCCGGCGTGATCAAGCGGCTCGACTACCTCGCGGATACCCTGGGAGTCGACGCCATCTGGCTCTCTCCTTTCTTCCCGTCACCGATGAAAGACTTCGGCTACGACGTTTCGGACTACTGCAATGTTGATCCTCTGTTCGGGGATCTGGCCACCTTCGATCGGCTGGTCGTCGGATCTCATGCGCGCAACCTGAAGGTGATCATCGACTGGGTTCCCAACCACTCTTCAGACCAGCACCCATGGTTCATCGAATCGAGATCGTCGCCCAATAATCCGAAGCGTGACTGGTACGTGTGGCGGGACCCCAAACCGGACGGTGCTCCGCCCAACAACTGGGCTGCGGCCTTCGGCGGCGGCGCCTGGGAATGGGACCAAACGACCAGTCAGTACTACTTGCACTCATTCCTCAAAGAACAGCCGGACTTGAACTGGCGAAACCCGGCGGTCGAGGAGGCGATGCTGGACACGCTGCGCTTCTGGCTCGATCGGGGAGTTGACGGGTTCCGCATCGACGTAGCCCACCACATCATGAAGGATCCCGAACTGAGCGATAACCCGGTGGCGGCCGAGATCAGCGACGACTTTGCGTTGGCTCCCTATGCCACCCAGCGCCACGTTAACGATCGTGGCCATCCGGACGTACATGAGATCTTCCGCAAGGTGCGGGCGCTGCTCGACCGCTACCACCCACCTCGCTACTCGGTGGGGGAGATTCATGAGTATGACTGGCCGACCTGGGCTTCGTACTACGGGGAGAACCTGGACGGACTGCATATGCCGTTCAACTTCGCGATGCTACAAATTCCGTGGACCGCAGAGGGTATTCGGGAGGTTGTCGAGCGTGTCGAGGAAGTTGTTCCGGCTGGAGCGTGGCCCAACTACGTGCTCGGTAACCACGACGAGATACGGATGACGACCCGGCTGGGCCACCATCAATCGAGGATCGCGGCGATGCTGCTGCTCACATTGCGGGGCACTCCGACCCTTTACTACGGCGACGAGATCGGTCTTGGCCAAGCCGACCTCCCGCCCCACCTCCAGCAAGACCCCTGGGGTCGGACCGTCCCGGGAAAGGGTCGGGATGGATGCCGGACGCCGATGCAATGGACCGATGGCGAAGGGAGTGGCTTCACGGATCCAGGTGTGCGTCCGTGGTTGCCTCTCTCGGGGGATGCCGCCGGCAGGAACGTATCAAAGCAAGTGGCAAGTCCCAATTCGCTCGTGAACCTCTACCGTCGTTTGCTCGTGATTCGAGACGAGGAAGCGGCATTGCAGGTTGGCGACTATCGGTCGTTGGAATCGGACCGGGGCGTTTTCGCCTACCTCAGGGATGACGGTCAATCCCGTCTGGCGATCATCCTCAACTTCACCGGTGATGCCCAACCCGCCGGAGCCATCGCCACCTCAGGGTCTGGACACGTGGTTATCTCGACCGGACTCGATCGGGCGGGGCCATTGGCGCTCGAGGAGTTGGAGTTAGGTCCCCACGAGGGTGTGATCATCAGGCTTGATTGACCGTTGAGAACGGTGTTAGGTCCGCGTTCGTCTGGGTAGCCAACGGCGCCGGTAGCGCCAGGCGCCGGCGGCCGCGCCCCCGATAGCAAGTACTCCGATGGCCGAGAGTAGCGGAATGTTTGATTCATCTGGTGCAGGCGATCCGGGTACGCCCAGTTCGAGCGGTGGTGATAGGGCGCCGAGAGTGACGGCGACACCGGCGGTGCGCGAGGCCAGCACCTGCGAGGGATCCTCTTCGGTCACCAGCTCGATCCGGTGCGGGCCGACCGACAGGTCGGCTGGTAGTTGCCGGGAGAGCGTTGATTCAGTCCCGGTCGTCACGGTGGCCGGCTCTCCAAGCCGATTCCCGTCGAGAAGAAGGAGCACCGTGGAGTACCCGGGGAACATGGCATCCAGCTGCATGGTGACGGTGATCTCGTCACCCGGCGCCCAGGCGAGTGGCGCCACCGTGAAGGCGGTGGCAGACACATTGATCGCCGCGGCCGCGGCCTCAATTCGCTGACCAAGTACTTCCAGCGTCGTGATGGTGGTGGTCGGCATGGTGGTGATGCTGGTGGTCGTCCTACCCAGAGTGCTCGATGTGGTGGTGGGGTTCGGAGGGATGGTGGTTGTGGTGGTTGTGGTGGTGGGGTCCCATGGGATGGTGGTTGTGGTGGTGGGGTCCCATGGGATGGTGGTTGTGGTGGTGGGGTCCCATGGGATGGTGGTTGTGGTGGTGGTCGTGGTCGTGGTCGTACCCGGAGTGCTCGATGTAGTGGTGGGGTCCGGGAGGGTAGTCGTTGTCGTTGTTGTGGCGGGGTCAACGATGGTGGCGGTCGTGGAAGCGGAGCTGTTTTCCCCCTTGCCGGTGACCGTGAGGCTCACCACGTACACACCGGCGGATCGATAGCTGTGGTTCGGGGTGGCTCCCTTCCCGGACCCACCGTCGCCAAAATCCCATTGGTACTTGTCGATCTTGCCGTTGGTGTTGGCCGAGCCAGTGCCATCGAACTGCACCTGTACACCTACGAGGCCCTGGTAGGGACCCCCCGGATCAGCCGTGAGGGCGGCCAGCGCCGGAGAGATGAGCATGGGACTCATCAGTAAGGCAAGGGCTGTCAGCGACGCCAGCAAGATTCGCCCTGTTTTGCTCATAGTGTCACGCTTTCGCGTCCGCCACGAATCAGAAGAAATGCCCCTTTCAGCAGCCGCCTCCCGGGCAGCAGAATTCTCAATACCATTATAGGAAGGCTTCCGCCTCTGCGCATCGTCGCGAGCGTTCGACGAACGGCGCGATCACCGGCTTTTCAGGCGTCGGACGGGCATCTTCCGCCGGTACCAGGCTGCGACTCCGAACCCAGTGGCGGCCATGGCCGCCACTCCGCCGACAACGACGGCCACGATTAACCCGGTCTGAGTCGATGATGCGGGTGCTGCAGGAGAAGGCGTCTCCTGCAGCGATGGAGCGCTGCCCACCACCCGGACCGTCCGGGAGGCAAGGACCCGGGGTGGCTGCTCGGTAGTTGCCAAACCAATACTATGCAAACCATGCTGTATACCCGGAGGCAGGGTTCTTGTGAAGACCGCTTCGAGATCCGTTCCGACGGACGGGTCGTTCGCGTTGAGCATGACAGCCTCTCCGAGAGGCTGTCCATCGAGAAGGAACTGCACAGCGGCTTGACCGGGGAGGTCGGCAGCCAGTACCACGGTCATTGCTATCTCTCCACCCGCTAGAACGGTGGGTGGTGCTAAGGAGAACGCTGTCGCCGTGACGCCTTCGGCGAGAGTTGCCAACTCGACCGCGGTCGGTGTGGTGGCCGTTGCTGCCGAAGTCGTACTCGTCGGCAACGTCGTGGTCCCCGGCGACGGGCTTGTGGTCGTGGTCCCCGGCGATGTGGTTGTGGTCGTGGTCCCCGGCGATGTGGTTGTGGTCGTGGTCCCCGGCGATGTGGTTGTGGTCGTGGTCCCCGGCGATGTGGTTGTGGTCGTGGTGGTGGGCTGAACGATCGTAGCGGTCGTCGGCGAGGGTTCAGAGGTGAATCCATCAATATCGACCACGGTCAGGGACACCAGATACGTTCCGGCGGAAACGTACTTGTGATTGATCGTCGCGCTGGCGCGGCTGCCGCTGTCGCCATCGCCGAAGTCCCAGCGATACTCGACAACCCGGCCGCCGTCAGAAAATGCAGTCCCTCTGAATTGCACGTTCTCGCCGACGACCCCTGTGTAGGGGCCTCCCGGATTTGCGATGAGGGCGGCCAGCGCCGGAGCGGCGAGCAACGGGCTTACCAGCAGTGCAAAGGCAATCAGCGACGCCAGCAGCGTTCGTCCCGCGGTGTGTCGCGCATTCCTCGTGTCGCGCCGTCGCGCATCGCCCCACGTCAGAAGAGTGGTCCTCTCAACTCGTCGCCCTCCATCCGGCCCAACTCTTGACCACCACTATAAGCGTTATTCATGACCACACCTAGTAGCAGGTACTTGTTGGAGTGGCGCCTCTAGCGTCCTCGAGCGACGAGGCGGCGGACGATCATCTTGCGCCGGTACCAGCCTGTGGCTGCGAACCCGGCGGCTGCTAGGGCGGCAGCACCTCCAACAGCGATGGCCAGGATCATTCCGGGCGGGGTCGAGGATGGAGGCGGAGCGGGATCGGCAGAGTCGGATGCTGCGGGAGCCCCGGCGACTACCCCAATTGTCCGGGAAGCGAGAGTCCGCGGGGGCTGCTCGGTGGTTACTACTTCAACTCGGTGCAATCCGATCTGCATGCCGGTTGGCAGGGTTCTCGTGAAGACTGCCTCAGCACCGGTTCCGACCGAGGCGCTGCCGGCGTTGACGGTGGCCGTCTCTCCCAGGGGTTGCCCGTCGAGGAGGAACTGCACGTCTGCCTTGCCGGGGATGTTGGCAGCCAGTACCACGGTAAGCGCAATCTCTCCTCCGGCCAATACGGTGGGGGGCGCCAAGGAGAATGCCGTCGCCGCTAGTCCCTCGGCCGCAGTCTCGACCGCGACGGTGGTCGCTGTCTCCTCCGGCGACTCGGGCGTGGTCGCCGTCGTGAACTGCTGGATGGTGACCTCGTTGGAGTCGGCCGCGGTCTGGCCGATGGTATCGGTGGCTACGGCCCGGACGGTGTGCGAACCGATAGTCGCCCGGGTTGGGTTCCAGATGGCCGACCAGCCGTTCGAAGCGATGGTGTCGACACCGATGGACGTACCGTCGACGAAGAACTCGACCTGCTCGACGCCGTCATCGTCGGTTGCTTTGGCGGAAATCAGCACGACTCCGACGCCGAAGATCGTTGCGCCATCCCCAGGACCCGTGATCGTCACGGCGGGCACCAAGTCGTTGTCGACGGTGACGATGATCGAGTCCAGCGTGGTCTGACCGTTGGTGTCGGTCGCTACCGCCCGGAGAGTGCGGCGGCCGTTGTTGACTCCCCTTGTGTTCCAGCTGATCCTCCACCCACCGGCGCTGTTGGTATCGATGCCGATGCTGGATCCGTCGACCAAGAATTCGACTTTGGCGATGCCGGCGTCGTCTGTGGCCAGGGCGGTGACGATCACACGCTCTTCGATGACTGCTCCGTTTCGGGGGGCGGTGATGTCGACCGTGGGGAGTTGGTCGACCGTTACGGACACGGCCGGACTGGTACCCGTCTTGCCGGGTACGTCGGCGGCCGTCGCGGTGAGGGTGTGACGGCCGCGGGTTGACTTGGTGGTATCCCACGTGACGTTCCACCCTCCGGCGCTGCTGGCGTCGGTGCCGATGCTGACCCCGTCGACGAAGAACTCGACGCGGCTCACCGCCTTGTCGTCGGTGGCGGCAACACTGATGGTGGTTGATCCTGCGACCAGGGCATCGATGATGGGACTGGTAATGCGCACTGATGGAGCCTGGTTGGTGTCGACGACGAATGTGACGGACGGTGAGGTCGATGTGTTGTTGGATCCGTCGGTAGCACGTGCCGTGATCGAGTGTGGGCCGTTCACCAGGATGGTGGTATCGATGGTGTTTTCATAGCGCTGGGTAAAGGCGTTGTAGGTGGTGGTTTGCCACACGCCCGTGGCGTCGATCCTGTACTGAACGGTGAGTGTTCCAGGCCCGCTCTCTTGGTCGTTTGCCTCGATCCGCACGGTGAGCGGACCCGTGACCACGGCGCCGCTCGTGGGTGTCGTGATGGCCACGGTGGGTGCCTGGTTGGCGGCGACATTCACTGTTGCCGTGTCGCTGTCGGTGGCACCGCCGTTGTCGGTGACGGTCAGGGTGATGGTGAAGGTGCCGCTTGTGGTGAAGGTGTGGATGGCCGATTGAAAGGCGGTCGTCGTTCCCGCGCTGTCATCGCCCCAGTCCCATGAGTAGGTGTCAACCGTGCCATCACTATCAGATGACCCTGATCCATTCACGCTGATGGTGTTACCCACTTGCCCTGAGTACGGCCCACCGGCGTCGGCGGTGGGAGGGGCGTTGATGTTGGCGGTGGTGGTGTCGCTGTCGGGGGCACCTTTGTTGTCGGTGACGGTGAGGGTGATGTTCTTGTTGCCGGGTGACGTGTAGGTGTGGGTGGGGTTGGCTGCGGTGGATGATCCGCCGTCTCCGAAGTTCCATAAGTAGGTGAGCGGGCCGCTTTCCGGATCGGACGAACCGGCGCTGCTGAACGAGATGCTTTGGCCCACGTTACCGCTGTAGGGACCATTGGCGTTGGCGGTTGGTTTCACATTGGGAACGGTGATTACCGCGCTGGTGGTGTCCGAGTCGGGGGCGCCATCGTTGTCGGTGACGGTCAGGGTGACGGTTTTGGTGCCACCGGTTGAGTAGCTGTGCGTGGGGTTGGCTGCGGTGGATGATCCGCCGTCTCCGAAGTTCCACGAGTAGGAGACGATGGTGCCATCTGAGTCAGAGGAGCCGGCGCTGCTGAACGAGATGCTTTGGCCCACGTTACCGCTGTAGGGACCATTGGCGTTGGCGGTTGGTTTCACATTGGGAACGGTGATTACCGCGCTGGTGGTGTCCGAGTCGGGGGCGCCATCGT
>JAOTUY010000111.1 GCA_029863625.1 Acidimicrobiia bacterium | reverse complement strand
TACTATCACTCATCGGGCAGTTGCCCAACCGTCCGTCAAGGATGAACAGCGAGTCTCGACCACCCACTCGAGTTGTATGTTGTGATTACGGTCCGCCTTGAGGAGGAGCATCATGAAACGCACCTCAATCATCGTCTTTCTGGCATTCCTGCTGGTCGTCATCGGAAACACGGTGGCGGCTGGCAATCCACCAACCGACCAATCACCGGGAAAGGCTCGGTGACCATCATCCGGGACGACTACGGCGTCCCACACGTGTACGGGTCTACGCTGGAGTCTCTCTACTACGGGATCGGCTACGCCCAGGGCCAGGACCGGCTCTGGCAGGCTGACATTCACCGGCGCCTGGGGACCGGGACCCTGGCCGAGTTCTTCGGACCGTCGTCCGTCGGCGGTGACATCCAATCCCGAAAACTGTTCGGCCCAGCCGAACGGCGGACGGACCTCTTCGCCGAGGCGTCGCCCGAGTTTCGATCCGCACTTCAGGCGTTTGCCGACGGGATGAACGCCTGGATCGAAGAGGCGATCGCCACCGGGCAACTCCCGGTCGAATACGGCGCGTTTAATCTCACCGTGCGCCCCTGGACGGTGGACGATTCAATCGCCACGTTCATGACGCTCGGGAGGCAGTTCGGCTGGTTCGGCAACGAGGAGCTGATCAACGCCGGGGGCCTGGCCGAGCTGATCGCTCTCCACGGCCCGTCAGAGGGGCCGGTGGTGTTCGCCGACACGCACTGGTTGGACGATCCTGACGCGCCCACCACCGCGCCCGGAGATGGAGCGATCGGCCCGGTCCGGCGCGGGGCGGGTGCCCACCCAGAGCTGCCCCGCGGAATCGGTAAAGCAACCGCGGAGTTCGAAGCCGGCCAGCAGGCCTTCGAGGAGAACCTTCGGCGGGCGGGAATCGAGCCGGGTACAGCCTCCAACGCCATCGTGCTCGCCCCCAAGCTGACCGAGGATGGCCACGCCCTGCTGCTCGGCGGGCCGCAAATGGGTTACTCCGTCCCGCAGATCAACCACGAGATCGGTATCCATGGGGCAGGGTTCGATGTCACCGGCATGGAGATCGCCGGTTGGCCGGGCACTCCCATCGGCGTGGGCCGCGAGTACGCTTGGACTCTCACCTCGGGGATCACCGACAACCTCGACATCTACCAGGAGACAGTGAACGACGGTCAATACTGGTTCGACGGTGAGTGGCAGGATTTCGACTGCCGCACCGAAATGGTCAACGCCCGTTTCGCGCCTCCCGTCGTGACTGAGATATGCGAGTCGATCCACGGCCCGGTGATGGCGTCGGCACCCGGCCTGGCTTTCACGCTCAAGACCGCCACCCGGGGAGAGGAACTGAACAGCTTGGAGCAGTGGACCAACCTGGCACGGGCCCATTCGATCCGAGACTTCGAGGAGGCGCTTTCGAAGATCGCCTACAACTTCAACGTGCTCTATGCCGACGCCCGCGGCAACATCGCCTACTGGCACATCGGGTTCATGCGAGCGGCTAGGGAGGTCTTGGTTGCCGCCGGTTAGTCCTGGGTAATTGTGCTCTTTGAGGGGGCTGCACCGGAGCAGGCAGCGCTGAGATCAGCCGCCAACACGCGCACTCTCTCTGCCTCTGGGGAAGCTGGACTGCCTCCGCCACATCGCACGACTCGGCCCAGAGGTGGCCCCCCAAAGAAAAGAACCACGACGGCTTAACCGACGGATGCCGCCCAAGCTTGAAGCTCAGTCTCCAGATTCCCCATCCGGTATTGGGTCTCTCTCTCCTGGCGGATTCCTTGCCGGTCCAGGTTGAGGATGCGGTTCTCAAAGCATCGCCTCCGGGAGATCAGAAGCAGGCACCACCTCTCCGTTGGGGCCGTTCCGTTCAGATCGAAGCCGACGTTGGGCACGTCCGGTACCGAGGAAACAATCCGACGGAGGAGGGGGGCCGCCCGAAGGCGGCCCCCCTCCTGTCCGGATTGCCTCCTGATTATGTCCCCGGCTGGCCCGGTTGTGCGGGGCCGATCCGGAAGGGGCGCATCATCTCGTTGTCCTCATGCTCGACGATGTGGCAGTGCCACACGTATTGGCCGGGAGTGTTGAACTGGGCTCTCACCCGGGTGACCTCGCCCGGGTAGGCGATCACCGTGTCCTTGTACCCGGTCTCCCAGGGCTCAGGCGGCCGCGGAACCGAGCCGGGCACCACCTGGACTTCCTGGGTGTCCTCATTGACGAAGATCGCCTGACGGTTGACCACCTCAAAAGCCACCTCGTGGATGTGCATGGGATGGCCGTCGACGGTGGCGTTGTAAAACTCCCACACCTCGGTGGCGCCCACCTGCGGGTTCTCCGTCACCGGGTCCATCCACAGTTGCTTGGTCCACATTCCCGGGGCCACGTTTGGGTCGCCGGACACCGTGCCGAGCAGCGTCTCGGCGGGTGCGTCGGCGAAGAACGCAGACAGCTCCTCTAGAACGGCCAGCGGGCGGGTAAACGTCTCCGGCGGCAGGGCCGCCGCAGCCGGCAGCACCAGGAACTGCGGCGGGGTGGTCGGATCGGGGGCGAGCGCCGGGACCACGTCAAACCGCATCACCTGGCCGGTGGAGGCCGGATCGGCCGGGTCGAAGTCCAAGCCCGGCACGCCACCGCCGAACGGTTCGTCGGGTCCCACGTTGCCGAGGATGTAGTTGCTGACCGGCACGTTGGTGAAGTCGACGATCAGGTCGGCCCGTTCCGCCAGACCCATCAACAGTCGGTTCCCGTTGGTGGCGGTCAGGTTGACCGGGGCATCCAGGAACCCGCCCTCGTTGCCGATCTGCCACACCTCGACCCCGGGGATCTGGTTGAAGTCGAGGATCAGGAACCGCGACTGGCAACCGTTCAGGAACCGGAGGCGGTAGCGCCGCTGCTCGACCGTCTGATAGGGCCAGGTGTTGCCGTTGACCTTCATCATGTTCCCGAAGAACTCTGGGTTCCACTGGGGGGAAATGTCGGTGTCGGGGATGTAGGGACCGGTGATCCCGTCGAAGAACGCCCGGGTGTCGGGGTAGAACAGCGACCCATCGGCGTTGAAGGACCGGTCCTGGATGGCGATTGGGATCTCGTAGTAGGTCTTGTTGGACGGGAACTTGTCGTTCTCCTTGGGCGCCGGTCCCGGCAGCACTGCCGGGGTACCGAACCGGGAGTCGACTACGGCGCCGTCTCCATAGGGACCATTACGAATGATGTAGAAGCCGGCCGGGCCGGCGTAGACGTTCAACCGGGTCATCCCCAGCGTGTGGTCGTGGTACCAGTTGGTCGACGCCCGGTCCCCGTTGGGGTACTCGAAGGTCGCATACCCGGGACCCCAATTCGCACCGTAGTTCGCATTGGCCTTGCCGGCAAAGAAGTCGTACCAGGTGCCCTTGGTCGCATAGTCGTCCGGGATATTCCCGGCGGCTGGCAGGTACCACGCTTCGGCGTAACCGTCGGACTCGTCGCCGACCCCGACCGCCCCGTGCACGTGGGTGACCATCGGCACCGGACCGATGTAGGCATCCGGGGTTGGTTGCCCGGTGAAATCCGGCCGTGTGTCACGACCAGATTCACCGCCCGGCGGGTTGGCCCAATGCAAGGTCTGATCGACCGGCAGTAGATGAGGCAGATAGTCGCCGTTGGCATCCACCAGGTCGTTGATCCACTTGATCCGCACCGGCCGGTTGTGTTTCGCCTCGATGGTGAGCGAAGGGGCGTTGTGCAGCAGCAGACCCCTTTTGGTGTCCGCCGTAACCGCCCCGTAGCCCCACACCGTGGTGGCGGGGAGACCGGCGGGCAGGATCTGCTGGGCGAACTGCTTCATCGAGATTTCGTAGTAGTCGGCGTTCTTGCCGTCCTTGTTCTTGATGGTTCCCGCTTTGGGCATCACCGGCGGGATCAACAGCGGCGTCTGATACTTCGGAACCGAGTGCGGATCGAGGGTGCCGCCGGGGATCTGCGCCACCGCCTTCTGCACCCACCCGAACTGGGTAGCCACGAACAACCCCATCGTCGTAGCGCTGGTCGCCTTGATGAACTGCCGCCTAGATAGCATCTGCGCCTCCCAGAAACAGACTTCAGCAGAATGCCCGGCCGAGAAAGAAGTGCGACCACTTCCCCAGTCACAACCTCGGAAATGGGGCCCCTATCCGACCGACGGACATCCCACCCTTATCGCCGATAACAGTAATCATTGGGTTAACAGATGGTTAAGGGAAAGTTAAGGATGCTTTTCGCGACTTTAATGAACATCTGATTGCCCGGCCAGCCCGGCCACATGGCGAGCGATTCGCCACGTCCCATCCTTCCCGCCCGATTCGACATCCCGGTCGGCAAACAACGCCAGCAACCCACCAGCCGGTGTGCTCATCATCGAGGTCGACACCGCGGCGCGGCGTTGAGAACGGCAATAGCATCGCTAAGCAGCTCGGTCACCAGCTCATCACGGGCATCAAGTCGTCCCGCCCACATGGCGGCTTGCCACCCAACTGGTAGTCAAGAGCCGACACTTCGACATTAGATAACCGCCGGAAGCGCTCACCCGGCTCGGCGCATCATCGAGCTCAACTCAGTAACGGTGTCCCCGATTGCTACCGCATCATCACCTTCCACACCAAGTCCGTGCGGAACGACGATGCTGAACCCCAGTCTTGGGCTTTACTCTTCGGGGTCGCACCGTCTCTCACTGCTGTCGCTCTTGGTGTTCCGGACCCGCCGCAAGTGGCGCACATAACGCGCGTCGCCTCGGTAACCACCGCAACAACACACCCGCCCTAGATCCGGCAGGGTGATGATGTGGGGGCCTGGTCGAGCCACCGCCGTTGTTGGTGGTTGGTTACGGTTGGGTGGTCTCCTTGGGGTCCGGTCTGACCTACGAACCGGCTGACGCCAGGTTGGTTGTCTTGT
>JAOTUY010000110.1 GCA_029863625.1 Acidimicrobiia bacterium | reverse complement strand
CACCACACTCATTGCTGCTCCATAGACAAAGTCCTGGTGGCGACGGATCAGCTCACCGAACGCATCCAGATCCTTGGTCGCGGCCCGGACCAGTTCGAGGTCCGTGCTGTCTTCCCACGATGTACTTGTGCGGTTTGGACCCACAGTGGGCGCGCCGGGTTCCGCGGGTCTTCCTGGGAGAGGTTCTGGGGAACTCTGTTGCAAGGTGGGTGTCCAAATGACCGGTGAACGCTCACAGCTTAGGAGTGCCGGGAGTCACCCTGCCGCGTCGGGGCCGTGCTCTGATTCTGTGGCTAACCGAGACCGAGGGTTGGAAGGCGATAACTTGCCGGGGGCCTTCGGAGAGACCGGTCGGGACCAGGGACCCCGACCGGTCTCACTTTATTTGCCTAGTTCCGCACCGCTTCGGTGGTCGTTGGTGCGAAGTCGGTAGTTCCGTTGACCTTGGGCCCGGGCGCAACGCGGCGAGCAGTAGCGAGTTCCGTTGTTCCGGGAGTTGCGCGTGACCTTCCGGTTGATCTGATTCACGAAGAGCTCACGGCAGGTCTCGCTGGCGCAGGTCTTGTAGGTGACCCCGGCGGCGATGTCGTTGAACAGTTGAATAGCGAGCACGTCGAGCAGGGTATTGGGGCGCTGCTGGTGGTTGCCGAAGCCGACCATTGGGGTGGCGGCATCGAGGAGGCGGTTCATCTCGTTGGTGAAGAATTCGTGACCGGTGATGGCGTCAACTGATGGGGCAACCCACTCCGCATCCCACTCCCACTCCTGGATGCTCTCGGTGCTGAATTGACCCGTGACATGAAGGTGGTAGATCGAGGTCAGCGTGCGGAGTAATGCGGCTGCATTCCGGATCTCGTCGAGGTGCATCGACGTATCGGCGTCCGGTTGGATCCCGAGCGCGCCGAACTGGTTGCAGAAGTCCAGCAACTGGGCGCCGTCGCTGAGGTCCAGGCGTCGCAGCTCGTGAAGGTAAACACGCGGGGCTACCGCAAACCCCCGGAAACGCCACAACGGACCCCATGTGAGGCGATCCCCCTCGAGACGGTAGGGGGTGGGTGCCCAGGTGTGCTCCTCGTCCCGTAGCCAGTAGGCGGCTGGCGCCATGACTTCGGCAGGCGGGGTGATGGGTCCGGCCGGCCGGGTCGTGATGGGTTGCACAGCGCTCGCAATCATGACACCTATGTATCGGCCGCGAGTCACCCTAAATGAAGTGCCCTTCCAGTCGTCGGCATTCCGCCGCAGGTGGGAGCCAGGGCGGAGAGGATGGAGCTACGGGATGCCTTTCCCGAACGTCCTCCCCCGCCGCAGGTGGGGGAGGTGGGTCTCGCCGGGAGGCGAGAGCCGGAGGGGGCCGTCAACCTTCGTCGCGGCGTCGCCGGTACTGGCGCTGGGCCTGGGCGCGGGCGCATTGCGGCGAGCAGTACCGGGTGCCTTTGCTGCGGGCGTGGCGATCCAGGGTGCGGTCGATCTGATGGACGAACAAACCCCGGCAGGTTTCGTTGGCACAGGTCTTGTACGTGATCCCGGCGGTGATGTCGTTGAAGAGTTGGATGACGAGGGCATCGAGGAGCGTGGGCCGGAGATTCTTGCCAAAGCCGACCGTGGGGGTGAAGGGTTTCAGCAGCCGGTTGAGCTCGGTGGTGAAGAAGCGGCGCCCGGCCGTTCCGTCTGCCGGGGGAGCGATCCAGCGGGTATCCCAGGTCCAGGCGTCGATGCCCGGCCGGTCGAGCTTCCCGATGTTTTGGAGATGGTACAGAGAGGTCAGGGTGCGAATCAGGGCGGCGTGGTGGCGGACTTCGAGGAGTGGAATCGAGGTGCCCCGGACGGCTTCAGCGCCCAGCACCCCGAACCGGTTGCAGAAGCCGAGTACCTGACGTTCGTTGCTCAGATCGAGGCGACGCAGTTCGTGCAAGTAGACGCCGGGCGCCACCTCGAACGGCCGGAGGTCCCAGAGCGGTCCCCAGGTGACCCGGTCCTCCTGCACCTGTCCTGCTCGGACCCGTTCACGGGTGGTTGGGGACAGTCGGCTGGACCGGTCGAAGGTACGGACACGAACTGGCAGATCGCGTTCTTCACGATCGCTCGCTACAACAGCCAGGGCTTCCTCAAATCCTGCGGCAACGTGACGAACCCGTTCGACGTGCCCAACACGGCGACGGCCACAGGTGAGGACTCGTCAGGCACGGAGGCCATCTCCGATGACGCCATCGTGACGATCGAGCCGGGTATAACCCTTGACCGTCTGCAGACCAACGGAAAGCGCCTCACGGTGCGGCTGACCAACTGGACGGGCGATGAAAAGGTGATCGAAGACGTCTCTATCGTGTGGCCGAATAGCAACGGCAACCTGACCAAGGTCTGGCTGACGTATGACCGAACCAGCGAGGTCATCTGGAGCGGAACCGATGCGCCTACAGACGCTTTGCTCGACCCGAGTGTCCAACGTTGGAACGGAGGTACGCTCCTAACAGGGGAAGCGATCCTGCGGTTCGACTTCAAGAACAAGAGTGCGGACAGCGGTTACACGATCCGAGTGAACTTCGCCGACGGCACGTTCCTGGACATCAGTCAGTAGGCCGCAACGTCGAAGAGATGGGAGGACCCGGGGCCGGACGCCCGGGTCCTCCCCTTTGCTTGCTGCCCGCTGCGAGTCGGGCACACCGGCACACTGGTCAGACGCGCGTTTAGTGCCAAGCGGCGTTGCTCGGTTCACGAAGAACGGACGTGACGGACGGGAAGGGGACGACGGACCAACCAGACCCTACGGCGGGCCGCGGACCTCGGTCGGGCGGAGGAATCTTCTCCGTTGTGGTGGTGAGTTCGGGTCGATGTGGTAGCCCATCCGGTGGATGACGATGTGGTGGTGGAACCAGCAGAGGGTGGTGAGGTTGGCGGGGTCGTGGGTGCCGCCGTCGGCTCGCCGCCTTACGTGGTGGGGTTGGAGGCGGTAGCGGCTGGAGCAGCCGTCGGCGGTGCAGGCGCCGCCGTCACTGTGCAGCACGAACTTTCGTACCGCCGGCGGGATCGCCCTGGTCGCCTGTGACGACCAGGTGGGACGTCCGCAGTCGGTGGTGATCACTTCGACCGCTCCACCGCACAGGATCTCTTCCAGCGTCAGCGGGCCCACCTTCGGGCCGGCCGCCACCGTCGCACCCGCCTCACCCGACGTCGCCGACGCCAGGTCGGCGTCCACGAATACCGTCGCCAGCAGCGTGGCTCCGGAAGTCCCGGTTTCGCCGGTTAGGGAGTCCTGGCAGACTGCCACCAGGGCGTCGGCCATGCGTTGGCCGATCGGACTTTGGGTACCGTCGGGTCGGGTCGGGAACTCGTCGGCCCGTTCGAACAGTGCCTTTTCGACGATCGAGCCGTCGATGCCGGGCAGCAGGCCCCATGCCCGGTAGGCGGTGCGGTCGAGGTTGGGTTGCATCACGAAGTGGCGCCCGTCGAAGATGTCCCGTTCGTCGCCAGGGGTGATCCGCCGGTGCCGGGCGGTGAGCCGGCGCATCCCGGCGATGTCGTGGGTGACCGCCGCCTCGATGGCCCGGCGTTCGCCCACCAGCGCCGCCAGCCGGTCTGCCTCGACGGTCTGGTCGAACGACAGCTCGCCCCGCCCGGCCATCTGCCGGACGTCGTGGTGTTCGGAGCGGGCCAGCCGGGAGAGGGAGCGGGCGGTGTCGTTGGTCACACCCAGGCGT
The DNA here is from genome assembly GCA_029863625.1 of Acidimicrobiia bacterium. Classification (GTDB taxonomy): domain Bacteria; phylum Actinomycetota; class Acidimicrobiia; order Spongiisociales; family UBA4744; genus UBA4744. The sequence continues at coordinate 1,245 of JAOTUY010000110.1, read as the reverse complement.
CCGGCCAGCCACTCACGCATCGAACGGCACCCGTCGGCCAGGGGGATCTGGCGGGTGTCGAGCTCGGCGACGATGCCGGCTTGTTCGGTTCGGGCCGCTGCCACGATCGATTCGAGACGGAGGAGTCGTTGCTCGAGAGCATCGGTTGTGGCGGCGGTCAATGGGTGTTCCATGAGGTCAACATATCAGGAGACTGGGACAGAAAAGGAGGTTTGACGATTGTTGGTATATGTCGGCGTTGATCTCACTGCGACCGCCCACCGGGCCGTTCCGCGCCGTTCTCACGAGGTCGGACAAAGGCCCATCGGCCCTTGACATGGTCGGGGGTTGGGGATACACCAACAGAAGAAACCCCTCTGGAAACCAAGAACCCGGCCCCATTGGTCGGGGATCCCGGCGGTCGGCCCATCTCCAATCGGCAGGACCCAGCGGACGGCATCGAGGAGGCTCGCATGTCCCGGCGCCAGATCGTTTGTTGGTTGGCTGTCATCGCCCTGGTTGCAGCGGCTTGCACCAGTCAGGATGTTTCCGTCGGCACGACGTCCACGACGTCGACGGCCGCCGTCAAGACCACCGCTCCCATGACCGAAACCGGAGCGCAGGGGCTGGCCTGGTCGAAGGTGTTCGACGTGCCCGGGTCGTTCGTCGTCGAGTCGATCGTGGTGGCCCACGACCGGTTCTACGCCCTGGCCAACGACTACGACGCCGGTTACTACTCGCCTTCGGTGATGTGGACCTCGGAGGGCGGAACCGACTGGGTTGAACTCGACATCGCGGATCAGTTCTCCGACGGTGCCTCCGTGCACAGCCTGGCCGCCTCGGAGGAGGGGCTGCTGGCGTTTGGTTTCCGTCCCGCCCCGGACGGGTATGCCGCCACCGCCTGGTACTCGGCCGACGGGATGGCCTGGGATCGCTGCGACATCGGCTACCTGGTCGAACCGGCCCAACAGTCGTACACAACCGGCCTGCTCTCCTTCGGTGCCGCGGCCCTCGGGTCGAACGGGGCGGTGGTGACCGCCACCGCCTTCCCCGGCTTTGACTGGACCGCCGCCCAACAGGCCGCCGCGGCCGTCCTCCCCGCCGACCTGGCCGGGATCGACCCGGACCGGGTTGGGACCACCAACGATTCGGTGCAAGTGACCGTTGGGCCGTTCGTCGTATACAGCGAGTCACTGGAGAGCCTCGGTCTCGGCGAGGTGCGTGAGGCGCAGAGGATCACCAACTCACCGGCCGCCGCCGGCATCG
>JAOTUY010000048.1 GCA_029863625.1 Acidimicrobiia bacterium | reverse complement strand
GCCAGGTCAGTCGGCCGGATTCACCTTGGTGGAGGTGTCCCGCCGACACCCCCACCATCTCGTCAGCCCGGCTAGGGCAGTTCGACGAACTGAGCGAGAAATGCCCGTGCCGGGGGACGGGCGTAGGGCGGCTCCCGGTCTGTCACTCCGGCGTCAGGGCCGGATGATTCTGACCCCGTGTCTTGCATCGCCCTCGCCGAGTAGAACTGCAGGCGTACCAGTGGTCACGGGCGATGTTGGACTCTCGGGCGAACGGGTTGCCTGACCCAGACAAGGGCCACAAGCCTCTGGTCGCGACTTATCGGACGGGCGTATGTTGACCGAAGGTCTGTTGTTGCCCACCTTGTCGGGTGGGTGCAGGGGAGATCCATGGGATGGGAGAACTCTGAGAGTGCTGTCCGGGGGTTTTGTCTTGTGAACATCACTTCGGCGCGTCTCTTCATCCTCTGGGGAAGGAGGACAAGGTGAAACGTAAGAGAGCAGTTTTCTCGCTTGTGGTGGCCGGCCTGTGCGCGATCGCGCTGTTGGCTCCGACGAGCGTCATGGCCGGGGACGGCCATTGGTGGGACGTAGTGCCAGAGGAGGAGAACCCGTCGCCGTTCTACGACTCGATCCTGTATTCGGAGATCGCACCCAAGCTGCGCGAGATCGAAGTCAACAGCAACCGGGTCAAGGTGGAGGTAATCGGCCAGTCGGCCGGCGGGCGGGATATGTTCCTGGTCACCCTGTCGGCCCCGGAGTCGATGGGCCGGTTGGGTCAGTACCAGGCGATCAGTCAGACAATGCTGAAGGACCCTGAGAAGGCTCAGGAGATGATCGACAAGTTCGGGGATTTCAAAGTCCCGGTGTTCATCAACGGCAGCATCCACGGTGGCGAGTATCCGGGTACCGACGCAGCGATCAGGTTGATCGAGACGCTGGCCTATGAAGACACACCCGAGGTGCAGGCGATCCTCGAGAATGTGATTCTGCTGGTCAACGTGGTGCAGAACCCGGATGGCCGGGTGATGGGCACCCGCAGCAACGCCAACGGGTTCGACATCAACCGGGATTTCATCTCCCAAACGCAGCCTGAAAGCCGGGCCACCGTGGAGATCTTTACCGAGTGGAACCCGATGGTGGTTTTGGACCTGCATGGGTTTGTCAATCCGATGCTGATCGAGCCGACCACGCCGCCGCATAACCCCAACTACGAGTACGACCTCTACCTGCAGTGGGCTTTAGACGAGGCCTATGCGATGGAAGACGAGCTATTCGCCCAGCTAGGCTTGCCCGCCCTGATTCCGTATCGAGATTGGGCGGACGGTTGGGACGACTGGGGAGCGCAGTATGTGCCCATGTATGCCATGTACCACGGCGCCTACGGTCACACGCTCGAAACCCCCTCCCGGACCGAGGTGGGGGTCGACGCTCACTACGCCGCGGTGTGGGGTGCGCTCGAGTTCGTGGCGGAGAACAGAGAGGCGATGATCCACGATCAGATCGAGATCTTCCGGCGGGGGTTCCTGGACCTGCCGCAGATGCTCATCCCGGATGAATTGCTGGATGAAACCCAGTGGGACCAGTTCAACGAGATGACGGTTCAGGAGTTCCCGGCCGCTTACGTCATTCCGGCCGGCCTGCCCTTCCAGCAGAGTTCCCACCAGGCGGCCCGGTTGGTCGACTTCCTGTTGTTCAACGACGTGGAGGTCGAGCAAGCCAGCCAACCCTTCACGTTGGACGGTACAAGGTATCCGAAAGGTACCTACGTCGTCTGGATGGATCAGCCCAAACGCGGGCTGGCCAACACGATCCTCGACGCTGGTCCGGATCTCTCCGACATCGTAGGGCTGACTTTCTACTCGCCTCCAGCCGTGTGGAGCCACCCCTTGCTCTGGGGCGCTTTCCGGGCAGTGGCGGAAGAGGAACTAGCTGTCAATACAACCCCGGTTAACAATGCCGACAAACCAAGCGCATCTGTTTCAGGTAAACGCGCAGGCGCATACGCCTACGAGCCCACCAGCATCGCCGCATTCCAGGTGACGAACGAACTGATAGACCGGGGCGTTGCTGTCCAGCGGGCATCCAGCGCCTTCGAAGACGATGGCATGAGCTTCGAGCCGGGGACGTTCATTGTGTCCGCCGATCGGAGTTTGGCCAATGAATTGGCGAACCAGCACGCCCTGAATGTTTTCGCTATCAGCGGAGCACCGACGGATGCAGTTGTGATGGAGAAGCAGAGCATCGCCGTCTACGCCGACGAGGGCACAGTCCACGCTCTGGAAGTGCTCGGATTTGATTACGACGTAGTTGGAAGAAGTGATGTGAATGATGGTGTCGTGGAGGGTTACGACCTCTTCTTGAACCGCAACAGGTCATGGGGCGGTCTTAACGACGACGGTCGCGCCTCCCTTTCGGCTTTCTTCGCGGCTGGCGGTGACTATGTCGGGCTTCGCAGCACCGGGATCGAGATGGCAGAAGACGCCGGTATCATCGACGTTGACTTTGATGATGAGGACGGTAACGCCATCGTGGAAGTTGTCTATAGCGTCACTGATGGCGTTGCCGGCGGCTTCCTTGATGAGGACTACGCCTTCGTCTATACCCCGGCCTGGTTTACCAGGCTTGGGGCGGGCGTCGTCAGTTCAGCCGAGTTCAGCGACGGCGATTTCCTAATCTCCGGTTTCTGGCCGGGCTGGGGAATCAGTGGGGCTGCAGGCTCGCCCGTCGTTGTCCATGGCTCCAATGGCGACAGTGACACGACGCTCATTGGTCTGGATGTCACCTTCCGCGGTCACCCTGAGAACACCTTCCGCATCCTGGGCAACGCCATCTACAACGGCCTCGACTGAGCCAACCGAGAACCGAAGGAGGGCCGGCCAGCAACCCCGGCCCTCCTTCTATCCCGACCAAACCCACGCCAGTCATCGAACAGACCGGGGCCGGGAACTCTCACGCCGGGACAGTCGTCGGCGGGCTGGTGGGCAGGTGAAAGGTAGCGCCACGGCACCTACTCGTTGCTCCGGTCATGCTCATCTCGGCGGTGAGGCGCACCCGACAGACCCTCCACAGGGCTGGCCGAAGATGAACATTCCTGGGTGAAACGTCTCGCCAGAACCAGTCTGCGTCAACCACTATTGCGACGTGAGACAGACTCGGCTTCCGGGCCGGCATCGAGACTGCGCAACCTGACCGGCCCCTTTGCCGGCTACTCGAGAATATCCACCTCTCTGGCGTTCTTCATCAGGTACGCCTCGGCGACGTTCATGTCGAGGAACGCCCACCACCCCAGCAGGAGTCGTTGCATGGTCTCGTCACCAAACCCGGCACCCAGCGCCCCGTAATCCGCCAGTTCCCAGCGGCTCTCGGCGTCGTATCGACCAAACCGGAGAACCGTGAACCATGTACCGAGGTAGGTCCATCCTTCGGGTGCGTGCTCGGCAATCAGGTCGTGGTTCTCGAGCACCCACGCCCGGAATTCCTCCGACTTATCTTCTTTGATCTGAGAGCGAAAGATGTACTGCACGCGGATTTCTCCCCTCGCGTCGCTTCCATTGCATCCACCCCGTATTGAACGCCTGTTCAGCTTGGTTTGCCTACCCCCTTTGGGAGCCGGTGCACGAGCCCTCAACACGGCTCGGTCCCCGGTCGTCTTCGACCAGAGGTGAGTAGCCATGAACAGGCTCAATCGTCGCTGAGTGACGGTACCTGAGAGCGCTAGTTTGGTGTTGCCCTGCCGGGCCACGCACCCTCGACCAGCAAACCGGGAGAGCCTTGGACTGGGCAGACCAGGCCTTCGCCCAACAGAGCCACTGGACAGTGCGCCCGGCCGCCCGCCTTGTGGCATGAGAGTGGGGTCGGGTCGTTGTTCCACCGGTGACCCGACCCCACTGTGAACGACACTTGGCACACCTCGCTGACTAGCCGAAGTGGATTTGTCCCTCGTATTCCGCATGGAAGCTGATACCGCCGAAGGTTCCCTGCCCATGAACGTTCGCAAGACCCTCGGTGCCACCGATAATCACCCAGTGGCCTTCCCATACCGCATCAAGACTCGGCTCGCAGGTATCCGAGACTTGCTTGGCATTGGTCTTAATGACCATGGTGCCCTCGTGCTGAGTGCCCGATTCGTCTTCCACCGTCCCGTTGAACGTCATCTCGCCTTTGTAGAAGCTGAAGCCTGCCTTGGGATGACAGACGACGACGAATTCTTCCTCCGTGAATCCCTCGAAGGTACCTCCCCATACTCCGTGATCTTGGCCATAGATGAACATATTTGGGCCGGCAACCTTGACCTCTGGCTCCGCTGTAAGGACATAGTCCCAAGTCCCCGAGGCGTTGGCTGTGCCGGGTGCGGCCCCGACCGGCGCGACCGAGACGAGTAGTAGAGCTGTCACCATTACGAGGAGAATCAGTGCGCGAGGTTTCATCGCGCCCCCTTTCCCGACCCGTTGCAGGTCGGATACGAAACCCCCCTCACCCTGCATTGGACACCCGATCGATCCGGCTGGCTACCCCGCAAAACCTGCCAGCACCTGAGAGCGACGACGAGCAGCCCGCTGGAGAGTCGGAGGCGGGGATGGGTCATGAGTCCGGAGAGGCCACCCCTCCCGCTGCCCAAGACTGCTTTGGCCCGACCGGCTGGCGCGGGTTACGGGGTGGGGTGGTCCCTGAGCCAAGCTCGGAGCAGCTCGACATTGGCCTGGTGCTCTTCGTAGGTGACGGCATAGCGCGTCTCGCCCGAGTGCAGGTCAATGGTCACGTAGAACCACCAGTCGCCCGGCGGCGGTGCCAGGAACGCGTCGAGGGACGCCTCGTCCGGGGAACAGATCGGCGTGGGAGGCAGACCGTCGGACCGGTACGAGTTGTACGGCTGGTCAGACGCCCGTTCCTCACTGGTGGTGAAGATCCGGTCCTCGGGCACGGGGTAGAGGATGATCGAATCCATCTGCAGCGGCCCCCGGCCGGTCAGCCGGTTGGTGAGCACGCGCGCCACGCTGGGCTTCTCGTTCTGGTTGTACGTCTCCTTCTCGATCACCGAGGCAGCGGTCAGCACCCGATGCCACTGGTCGCGGGGAACACCGCGCTCTTCGAGTTGCGCCACCCGGCGATCCACCATCGCCTGCACCATTTCCCCTGCGCTTGCACGGTCGGCAGGTTCGTAGGTGCCGGGTGCCAGCCAGCCCTCCGGGTTGTCACCGGCCTCCGGCGGCAGCTCCGCCTCGGCGATGGCCGCCTCCACTTCGGCGGTGGCGAAGCCGAAGGCGGTGGCGATGTCCACCGCCAGGTGCTTGGTTAGAGCTCCGCCCGGCGCGACCGTGTCCGGCCCCGCACTGGGTTTGGGTACTGGGGTGTACCCGCTCGACGGCGAGGCCGGGGGCATCGACGTGGTCGTCGTCCCCGGCGGTGTAGTGGTGGTGGTCAAGGGTGCGGAAGCGGTCGTCGTGGTGGTAACGGGGGACAGAGGCGCCGTAGCGGACCTAGACGCAGGGTCCAGCGGCAAAGCTTCGGTCACGGAGGTCTCCGCCGCGGCCAGTTCGTCTGGCGCCGCGCCATCACTGCTCTCGTCTCCCCCGCCGCCGAGTGCGAACACCAGGGTCGCTGCCACCGCCAGCGCCGCCATGCCGGCCAAGGTCCGTCCCAGGGCTCTCGATCTCACGGACACCATCATGCCGCGGCCACGCAGCAACCCCGAACCCAGGTTGATGATGCTCCGCTCGGTGTCGAGTGTCCAGGCGAGCTGGTCCCGTCGAGGCTGGAGTCAATCGACTCCTCCTGCGCCCTCTGACGGACCCAGCATGACCCCTACTCCCCCACCGGCCGAGAAGCGAGCGGAGTGAGCGGGTGAACCTGGCCCGGCACCTGTTGTGGCTTCTCATGCTGGCGCCAGCCTTGGTCGCCGCGACACTGCCCGGTACCTGGGGTAACGAGCGCAGAAGTGCCGTGAGGGGCGAGCGTTGACGACTTGAGCGGCTAGTTGGCTATCTGCGCCAGCGTGTCTCGTTGGTGGAGCACGTTCTCTCGTGTGATGAGTTCAAGGGAGTGAGTTTCGAACCTGGTTGAGTGTCGGGTTCCAAGCTCGAACATGGCGAGGCTGTCAAGCTGCGGGCCTCCGGAATCCGGGATGATCCGGTAGTGGATGGACACAGCGATTATCTCGCCGATGTCTGGCTTAGCATCGGTTGGTGCGGCCGGTCCGTCCGTCTGAGCGAACACCTCAAGGACTTCAAGGGTGAAGTTGCCGGTGCCGAACCGTTGATCAGCTACACCGCTGATGTCCTGTGACCCGGTCGTGTCGATACCCAAGAGTGTGTCGGAGAACTCCGCATCATCTGCATACAGCTCCGCTATCCGCTTTGGATCTCCAGATACCCACGCCGTTGTGTATCGCCGCACGATCTCATCGAGTTGCGGGCAGCCGTCGAAGGCGAAACACCCAAACGGGAACGTCCCTAGGGTCTCGGCTGAGAACCAGATGTCGAAGTTCGTCACGTCACGGTTCTCGAACCTGAACCCGTCGAGTTCGACCACGGGCGGATGTTCTTCGGGTTCGGTAATCCACGGCGGCCAGTAGCCGTCGGGGATCTCTGTGCGGTAGGCGGCAGCATCGGTGGAGACGAACGTCTCGTTGACGATCGGTTCAACATTGGCGAAGTATCCGGTGAACCCGTTCAGAATCGGAACGATCCGTGCGGCGCCTTCGATTGCGTAGTCGCCGTCGGCCGGATCCCAGAAGACTGCATCGTCCGCGAATCGGCTCAAGGCTTCGCTGTTGTCTGGCCATGACCCCCAAAACCCGCCGAACTCGTCGGCGAAACCGTGCATCTGATCGATGTCCTCAACTGAAGCCACCACGGATGGCGGTTTGTATTCGCCCGATTCAGCCTCACCTCCGCCAGAATCCGAACAGGCCCCCATTGCCAGCCCCACAGCAGCTAGCACTACGAGAATACGTTTCACGAGGCGCTCCTGAAATCGCGAGAGGTCGCCAGCCCAAACAGTTTGTGCCTGTCTGCTTCATACTGCCAGAGGACAAAGTCCCCGAAGCAACCGCCCATAACGTGAGGCGATGACAGCCGTGTGTCCCGTTTCTCACGTATACCCCATTACAGAGATATCTATGTGGCAAGCGTGAGTTTCTATGCCCGTCCCAGGGGTGCGGGACCGCCGGGACCAACCGCATCCAGGCAAAGGGTGCCCGGAAGGAACCCCTGCTCCCCGAGCGGATCCAAGAAATCGCAGGGGCTGCGGCCGGGACGAGCTGTGCCCGGTCAGCCCTGTCGGTTGGTTTCGCCGTGGCGACCGCTCCTTCTGAGCGGCAAGGGTTGGTCTATGCCAAGTCCTCTTGCGCCCACACTGCCTCACGGTCCTCGACTCGGCGGAGACCGATGAGACCAGCCAACACGAAGCCGATCAACACGCTCATCGCGGCTTTCCGTCCCAAGCGCAGAATATCGGCTACCAAGGCCCACGCGAAGGGACCGAGGATGGTGGCAAATCGTCCGACTGTGGTGTAGAGACCATAAAACTCACCGAAGTGGCGGGGTGGGGAGAGCCGGGCCATGAGCACCCGATCCGCTGACCAAGTTGCCGCGATAGCCGCTCCACCAAATGGTCCTACCGCCCACACCAGCTCGGGTTGATCGGCCACTCCCGCCAGCACTGCTAACCCAATCCCGATCATCGCCACGAGCAGAGCAGCTTGCAGCACCCGCAAAGGACCGAACCGTTCGATCAATCTTCCGGCAGCCAACCCACCCGGTATCGCCGCGGCGATCGCCACCAACAGCACCCCTTTGACCGAGGCCTCGGAAAGGCCAAGTTCGTTTTGCGCGTACAGGGCGAGAAACCCTGCGAGCAGGGTATTGAGCGCGTCGGTATACAAGAATCGGGAGCCCAGAAACCGAACGAGGTGCGGGTAGCCGGACGCCCGCCTCCAGGAAGCCACCAAAAAGCCGATCGACTGAGACAAACCGGGCGGAGGGCCATGAGTGGGCGGGCGGGGACGTTCCCGCACAAACAGAAACGTGGGGATCGAGAACACCAGGAACGCGCCACCCAACGCCATGAACAGGGGAGCATATCCCAAACCGAGCACATCCCTGATCAGGACGCCGATACCCAGACCGATGAACGACCCCAAATAGCCGACCCCCACCCCGACACCCGAAACCCGCCCGCGAGTAGCTGGTGTGCTCACATCGGGAAGCATCGCGTCATACACTGCCGACCCCACATTCAGGCCGATTAGACCGACCCCGAGCGCAACGAAACTCACCCACAGCGGCCCGGATCCGAGGAACATCGTCGCGGTTACCGCCAACACGGTGGTCGCCAGCAAGGTTGGGAGACGGCGACCAAGGTGATCGGTGCGACTCCCCACCCAAGGGGCAGCGAAAACCACGATAACCCCAACGACGACATCGACGGCCGAGAGAGCGGAGTCGGGAAGACCGTTATCGCTCATCCAATTCGGGAACCCAAATCCGACCACCCCAAGAAACAAGATGGTATTCGCCAGGTCATAGGTCACCCACGCTCTCGTGGAAGACCTGGACGGGACCCACTCCGAGACCATGGCACCATCCCCGTCGGGGCGCAGCGCCGTTCATATTCTCATGAGGGCAGGTGCGTGTCCAGTCTCGCACCGAACAACGAACCGACCGACCGACAAACCTTGATCTCAGCAACCAACGACAATTGAGAGGTCGCCTGCTAGCGGTCTCCACCCGTGTGTCCCGCCCGTCGCCCGTCCCGGTGGTCAGACTGCGGCTCACTCCTCGGCCATCCGGTCAAGACCATCCAGGTCTGGTGCCGGGCCGGGCTCCTTCCGGCCCACTGGGAACCCGTTCGACCGGTACGAACTGATCGCCTGGCTACGGTCGGATGAGACCAAGGTGCGACCCGACGCTCAGTGATATCTGACCTCCCGGCTGGCGATCACCTCAACTCTGTAGGTTTGGACCGGAGAAGATGCGAACAGCGACTCCCGTTGGGGATCGTCCGGTACCGAGCCTTCCACTCGATTCTCTCGTCGCCTTCAGCTTCGTGCTGTTGGTTCGGGACTTGTGGCTGGCAGCACGGGGCGGTGGATCGACCCCGCCCTGGATGCTCGCCACTGAAATTACGGCGTCCGGTGGCGCTTTGGTGGCCGGGTTGACCGCCAGGCTGATCCAGTCCAATCGAAGCGGCTGCTCCAACGACCTCGCCGTCCAGATCAGTGTCGCCGCTGGTTCGATTGCCGCCGTCGTCCACGTCGCCCGATTGGCTAACTACGTCAGTGGTCGAAGTCCCGGCATCCGACGGTGACTGACTGTTTCACCGCCCCAGTTCGATGGATGACGACTCGCACCCGGTGACCCTCACCTCCGACTGCCCCTGTCGCCACACCGGCCAGCCGCCCGACTCTCGAAGCGATCCTGGCGACTTCTACTCCCCGGTGGGTACCGTCCCGTCTATGCGTCATGAGCATCCCGTCTGGTCGAGACCGTAACTTTCACGCCCTCCGGTACGTCTCCCCTCTGTAACGCACGACACGGAGCATGAAGGACCTGATATGTCTCGGTACGCAATCACGATGATCGGTGGGATAGCTATGACGGCAATCTCGGGGGCGCTGCTGATCTGGTGGCTGATCGCCAACACGGGGAGCGGTTATGTCGGGTTCTTGTGGATCATCGGCATGTTGGTGGGGATAGCCGTCTTCGCTGGCAGCGCCGTCGAGGCGATACGCTCACCGGATCACCGGCAGACCTGAACGCCTGCCCATCGACCCCCGGCACGTCTGCCCCGGTCGCCACAGCGGTCAGCCGCCCGATCGAACACTCTCGACTCAATGGTCTCTGTCGACTGGTCGAGGGTTCCGCATTCGCCGTCTACCCACACCGAATCCGATCGCACCGTTGGCAAAACTCGGAGACCGGGGCCGGCCGCTACCGCGCCGGGACGATGGTGGGTGGGCCGCCTCCCTTACGGTGTATGCGGTCTGCGCCGACCTGGCTCCCGAACACACTCCCTAGACGAAGTACCGGCGTGCCGAGGGTTTCTGAGTAATACCTGCCTTCTCTTCTACTGGAAGAAACCAGCGGTGGGCGGGCGTAGGGCGAGCGGAGCGAGCGGGTTCTCGGCCGCGGTACGGAGTCTCTCCGCCGGTCGTCAGGACGATCGATTCATCGAGTACATGAGCATCGGTGCCTCTCCCCAGACCGCTTCACGCTCGGCCGTCATCCCCAGCTTTTCGGCTACCCGCCGCGACGCGAGGTTGTCCTCGCTGATCATGGACACGATCCGATCTAGGCCGAGCACGGTGAATGCGTACTCACGCCACGCTTCACCCGCCTCGGTCGCGATGCCCTGCCCCCACCAGGACCGGCGGATGATCCAACCCAGTTCCACTTCGGGTCGGTCCTCCACCAGAGTACGGATCAAACCGCAGTCCCCCACCAGGTCCCCCGTCTCCCGCAAGATGACCGCACTTCGACCGAACCCGTCCACTTCGTAACGCTGCCGGTTGCGTTCGATCCATCGCCTCGACCCTTCCCGATCGAGGGGAGCACCCCATAGCTTCAGCGCCTCGGTATCTGCAAGCATCGGGGCGACCATGTCCAGATCGTCAAAGCGGAGGGGTCGCAACGTGAGCCGGACGGTCTCCAGGACGGGTGCGCCGTCGCTCACAGGCGTCTGCCCCGAGCGGGCATCGTTCAGAGCGACTCCTCCCATCGATAACCGGACAGCGTTTCCGGACTCAGCACCACCACCCGCTGATTGAGCGTCTCCGGGACGAGCGGCCGGTTCACCCACTCCGTTGCTCGGGGACCGGAGTAATAGCGGCTACGAATCCGGTGAATCACCGGCCGAATGTCGTCACCGACGAACTCGACAGGACCTTCCGCCATAACGTACTCCTCGACCGTGTGGGACTCGCCATAATCCTCAGAGTGAAAGGTGAGTGTCGCCCGCCCGACCTGGCGGATGATCCGACCATGGAGCGATTCCCGGGCAGTGATGAGCCAGAAGCGACCGTCCGAATAGTCGTACCAGAGGGGCACGGCCACCGGTCCCCGTCCCCGGCGGCTCACCGACAACACGACCACATGGGGCCGGGCCAGGTACTCCACGATCTCAGAGCCGGCCATCCGGGGCATGGACGCAAGCATACAGAGAAGGACACCTTCGACGCTTTGGCTTCCTGCCCGCAGCAGAAACCCTGTCCGCGTCGTCGAGCGAAGCGAGCGCCTCCGTCTGGCTGCACTCTGCCACAAGGAAGCGAGCGGCGGTGAAGAGGGCCGTGTCGGTTTCGTGGTTGTGGGGGCGGCCCGAGTTTTCCTGAGCAGTACCTTTGTCTCGGCTTCCCTCGTGGTGGAGCGTCCACCAGGGATTTACTCGTACCCGGTTGTCTTTGGGGTCTGTTGCAGCAGGCTCACATACCTCTTCCTAGCAAGCCTCCGAGGACCGAGGCCGGTCATGATCACGGCGGGACTGCCCAGGAGGTTCGGGACTCGGCTCGATCCAGGGGGTGGGATGTGGCCACACAGGCAGGGGAGGACTCAACAGGGTGAGCGGTCCCAACCGGCACCGAGGTAGATGATGCGGGTGGCCGAGTCCTCGGCCTCGCCGTCGAGCAGACCAATAATCGGAAGCTGCAACCACCCCGAAGGGGGGTCAACGACGAACGACCACTGCTCGCTGCCGCACTCCTTGCCGAATCGGACATTTCGATAGGCCGCCTTCAGGTCGCCCACCGTGGAGCCGACCGTGATATCGGTCTGGGTGGCAAAGAGACTGGACTCCGTCAGGTAATAGTGGAAGACCGGGCCTTCGGGCATCGGTCCCGGTGGTTCGGGAGCAGCGTCGAAATAGCCCCAGTAGGTGAACTGCAAGTAGAGAAGCTCCTCACCATCCTTCCCCCACCGTACGCTGAGATCTGTGTCCGCCGAGATCTGGATCTCCTCCCAGTCGGGTGGACCAAGCATGCCGGTGAGGACGGCCATCACCGAGTCAACCGATTCGCCGAACGAAACGACGCCGAGTCCGTCGTGGCGCAATTGGAAAGCTGCCGGGGTATGTGGGACGACCGGCCCGTTGATGTCGATTGGCGCGTTCACGAACCGGGCGAGACCGTCGATCGGAACCGGGTAGCGATCCCCACTATCAAGTCTGATCAGAGTGGCGGATTTGTCCTCAGCGAATCGGTCCCGCTCCGACTGCTGATTGACCAACAGATAGGTTCCGGTGAGGTCGAGGGGCCCCGAAATAGAAACTGGTGGTCTCTCGACGGACCTGAACCGCTGCTGGCTGCCGTCCGTGTTCCGGTCGACCACGGTGACCTCGGAGCAGTCTCGGTAGGCCAGCAGCTCGCCGTTGGGTGACAGCACACATCCCGACTTGCAGCACTCCTCACATGTCGGGTCTACGGGTGGGGCACCTGGGACTTCAACTGTTGCATGATCCCCGGATTCGGAGGTTGACGGGTCGAGGAAGAAACACCAATCGCCTACCTGTTCGTATCCGGTGGCAGCCAACAATCCCGCCCCCACCGACACCAGCCCGAAACCCATCTCGTAGGCACCCTGTTCCCACACTTCGTTCACACTGCCCGTCTCCACATCGAACACCCGCAGGCTGTCGGTCTGGCCAAAGAAGCCCCCCTCCCCCTCCGGCGTGGAGGACCGGACGTACACCACCCGCAAATGACCGTCATCACCCTCGAAGGCGTCATACAGGGCAAGGTCTTGACCAGCCCCCGCCGTCGGGACCAGAAGCTCCCGAGCAGCAGCCGAGCCTTGAGGAACCCACCACACCACCGTATCGTTCAGAGGCCCACCTCCCTGCCACCACGCCGAGCGCCCCCGCTCCACCTGAAACAACAACCCGCCCCGAGTGTCATCCACCGCATACACCACCCGCCCTATCACCAACTGGGATACCTCACCAGCAGAATCAACGTAGAACACACCATCCTGGTTGGTGACCAGCACCTCCACCACCGGCCACTCGGGCACTATGGAAGTCGTGGTCGAAGCGACAGACGTGGAGGATGAGGGCGTCGACACGGTCGTGGAACTGGAAGATGGTGACGTGGACGGTGCCGACGTCGTAGTAGTCGAGGCAGCACCCTCAGTACACGCCCACAGCAGCAGGCTCACACCACACAGGAGAGCGACACGGCGCATCGGCACCTCCAGCCATATTGTCTCTCCGGGGGCACCGGGTCGGCTAGGGCAGAGTGACAGATCCTGACCGCCACCCGGTAACCCCCACCCTCGTTTCCTCGGTCGCCGCACCGGCAGGTCGCCCTACCCTCGACGCGGCTGTCGCGATTTCTGCCCAGAATCCCACCTACCTGAAGGACCCGGCCACCGCACCTTCGTTGGTTACGGTACGAGTGGAATGAGGACCAGTTCGACCGGGCTGGTTTCGTCGGGTCTGGACCCTCCCAGGACCCACAGGGTCTGATCACCGCATACCAAACCCCTGGGCAAGGTGACATCGGCCAGATAGGCGAGATCGAGGTCAACGGCGACCCGGTTGGTCTCGGGGTCGATGCCCTTCAGGTGGGCCGAGCCGACCCCCCACGCCGAAGCGTCGATGACCCACATATGGTTCAGGCACCCGGTCATCGCAACACAAGCCTGATCGAGGGGGAACCGGGTCACAGTGTTGCCGGACCGGTCGACACGGACCACCTCAGTTGGCAAGTCCATCGCCTCGATGGGCAACCACACGTCACCGAAGGCGGCTTCCATCGCCCACGGCATGTAAATGTAGGGGGTGTCCGGGTAGAGATGGTTGATCGACCACTCTTTCTCCGGCTGGTTGGTGTTCGGGTTGATCCACACCAGGTCGTAGGGAAGCTCGATGCTGTAGTCGGTATCCTCAAGGCTGCGGGTCTCTTCGCTGACCGTCGCCCATACCCCCGATTCTGAAACTTTCGGACCCGCCAGGGAATCACCATGAAGAGGGATTGAAGTGACTATTGCTCCGGTTTGTGGGTCGATCCGATCCACCCTCACATTGCCCTCATAGGAGGGTCCAGACCCCCCTTGGGGACGGTCGCCACCTACCCACACCGAACCAAACCCCACGCCCATCAGATGGGGACGGCCCTCCACCTCGATCATGTGTGTGATCTCGCCGGTATTGGGGTCGATCGCCACCACCCGACCTTCCCACACGCATTCCCCCTCCGCGCAGGACACCTGCCGGTTGGCTGATACCCACAACCGGTCGGCAGCGTATCCCAAACCCCCCACCTCAAAGTTGCTCAGTTCCCCCAATTCGAGATCATCAAGCTTCTCCTGGGTGGCTTCGTCCAGACCAAGTACCTGAGCCACAAACGTCAACTCCGACTCGAACTCCCCCTCCGGCTCAATCATGGAGGCTGTCAGAACCCACACCCGGCCGGAACCGGCCACCAGACCAGCCGGGTCTCCGGTGCCAAGTGCGATCGGCTCACCGAGTTCGACATCGGCGGAAACCGCCGCTTCGCCGGTAGGTGTCGTCTCGACGGTCCCATCGCCTGCACACGCACCCACCAGCAAGACCAGAACAGCAAGAAGAGGCACTGAAAGGCGCATCCGCACCTCCACCCACATTATCTCTCCCCGACTGCCGTCCCACCAGGCCCAACAAGGGCACTCCACCCGGCGACCCGTACCCTGGCTGCTCCGGTCGCCGAAGGGTGTGCCGTAAACCATGCGGATGAACCCGTTTCTCGACGGATCGGAACTCTGGAGGGGGTGCGGGGGTAGGCAACGGGCCGAATCTGTGGCTAAATGTGGTGAAGGGCGGGAGCGTCCGCCGCTTGACCGGGCCGACCTCGGAGCAGGTCGACCAGCAGCCATCCGACTGGCACCTTCCGGCTTATTCGACGTGGAAATGGGTGAACCTCTCACGCGGGTCGTGGCCACCTTCGAGTCACAGAAGACGGGCAGCCCGACCGGTTAATGAGCGATGGGGGAGAATGATGCGTCGCCTACTCGCTATGGCCACCGCGCTGGGGTTGCTCGCTACGGCGTGCACCAGCGGTGGCTCGACCACCACGACCGTGGCCGGACCTGCTGAGACTTCGATCACCACGTCAACCACCCTCCCGGCCGCCGCGGCCGAGCCGGTGACCTCGATCCTCGATTCGGGCGCGGGCGGGGTCGACTACATCGGCCATATGCCCAATATCACGATCCCTCCCGACGGCATGCCGTTGGTGATCTACTTGTCCCACGACCGGGCCGAGGAAGGTTCGGAGGACTGGGTGTTCAACGTGGCGAAGTGCAGCGACCCGACATGCTCCGGTGATGTTTCCGTCACGGAGTTCGACGTGCGCAACTGGGGTCAGCGGCCTGCCGTCACTCTCGGACCCGACGGCCTGCCGGTCTTCGTGTATCTGGATATCGAGACCGACGAAGAAGGCCGGCAACGGATGACCGCGGATCCCTCGTCCCGGCCGGACGATCGGCTTCACCTGGTCCGGTGCCTGGATGCGGCCTGCGCCGAGCACACGGAGACGGATCTGGGACCCGGCCAGTCCGCCTCGGTCGTGGTTCCCGCCGATAACTTCCCGCTGGTCGCTTTCAACGAGCTCGAGGAGAACGAGACGGTCTTTCTCAAGTGCGCCGACGCGGACTGCGACTCGAGCACGCCCACACGTCTCCAGGGAGGACGATTCGTCTTTGGTGCCCCTCTGCTCCTCGACCCCGACGGCTTGCCGATGCTGGCTTTCGCTCGCAACGAACTGCTCACTGAGGAGACGGCGGGCGAGCAACGGCCGGGATTCGTGAACGTTGTGTATTGCAATGATCTGGCCTGCTCGGCCGTAGGTGATCTTCTCACGGTGACCGAGACCGGGGAGAACCCGAGGATGATCGGTTGCGGACTCGGGCCGGATGGGCCGGTGTTCGCCATCGATGTGCACAACCAGTTCGAGGTCGTGCGATGTCTTGACCAAGCTTGCAGCAGCTCGGGCCCGGCCTCGCTGATCGGCCCGCCCCGGCCCCGCGACCATGGGTCCATGGTGGTCGACGCCGACGGCGTGCCGGTGTTGGCCTACGCCACCGACGACGGCCTGGCAGTAGCCAAGTGCGACGATCCGGACTGCACCGAGGGAACGATCGCCACTCTCGATAAGGGCTGGATCTTTGATCTCAGCATGACGTTGACTGAGGGCGGGGACCCGGTGATCGCCTACTACGCGCCTCCGGAGTTGAAGATCGTCACCTGTGTCGACCCGGGTTGCATGGAGGGGGCTATCGAGGTCGCTGCCTGGGATCAGGAAACCTCGGTGGCCGAGCCGCCGGCGCCCGTCGGCGAGGTCATGGCCGGATGGTTGGCGGTCCCGGACCCCGAAGGCGTCTTCGGCCGGGGTGGCGGAGGCGGGATGATGCAGGTCCTGATAACTGAGACCGGGCTGCTGGCCTTCGGTCAGGAGTGCGGCATCGTCGAGGGCAGCACAGGCGACTGCTCCGCCGGTGTCTGGGCGTCACCGGACGGCCTGTCGTGGGAGCGGGTGGCGGACCTCGGGCCGGCCGACGTCTCGGCGGCAGTTGCCGGCGGACCCGGCTTCGTGGCGGTCGGGAGCACCTGCACCTTTGGACCCGCAGCTCCTCCAGCCGACTGTGCTCCGGCCATCTGGACGTCATCCGAAGGCAGAGAGTGGCAGCGGGTTCCCCACGACGAAGACCTCTTCCCGGGCTGCCTCCAGGTCGATGACCCCTTCTGCTCGCTGTCCGTGGATGGAGTCGTGGTGTTGCCGGGAGGAGACCTGCTGGCGCACGGCTACAGTGCCGCAGGGCTCACCGTCTGGGCCTCCCCCAACGGACGGACGTGGACCCGGACCGAGGAGCCGTTCCTCCCCTTCGGTCCCGACCCGGACGCCTGGTGGGTCGACGGGATCATCACGTTCGGCGAAACCGTCATCGCCACCGGTGGAACGTGCCGGGAGGCTGAAGTGGCGTACCTGGGCTTCAGCTGGAACCGGAACGAGGACGGGAACGGGGTGGTCGTGACCACCGTGGAGGCCGACAGCGCCGCCGAGGCGGCCGGACTGGAAGCAAGAGATCTGATCGTGGTATTCGACGGCGAGCCGGTGATTGAGAGTCTCTCTGGGTTGATCACGGCCAGGGAACCGGGCGAGACGGTCACGCTGACCGTGCTACGCGATGGCGATGAGATCGACCTCGAGGCAACACTGGGGACGAAGGAGGATTATTTCTGCTCGGCGCGGCTGGCCACGTCTCCCGATGCGACCGTCTGGACCCCCATTGAAGGTGTCCTCGAGGCGGATGGCGACTCGTGGTTCGGATACTTCACCGAGTGGGCGGGCGGGTTGCTGTCCGTGAGCGAGGCATGTGACGTCGCCTACAACTGCGAATCGGTAGTCGTGACCTCACCGGACGGCACCACCTGGGAGAGCCGGCCGACCGGTGAGACCCTCGCGGATGTCCGGCTGAACCGTGTGTTCCCGTTCGGTGATGGGCTACTCGGCGTCGGGAGCACCTACGACGAACTCCTGGGCGAATCACAGGGGGTGTTTGCGGTCTCCACCGACGGCGTGGACTGGGCGCTGTACGCCACCGATCCCGCCGTGTTCGGCGACCACATCGGCTTCAGCTACCTCGTCGAGCTGCCCGGTCGCCTGGTGGCCGTTGGAGCCGGCGGGGGCGGACCGGGCGTGTGGGTCTACGAACCGTCCGACTAGTGCCGCCCAGCATTAGCGGACCCAGCTGAAATGGAAGCAGCAACCGGCAATCGGACCGGTCCAATTCTCGTGGCTATTTCTGTGCATACCCACCCGGTCCAGCACTCGCTTCACCGTGTACGGATGCCACCTGTCCGCCCGCTTCGGAGGCAACCCCTCCCGCGTCAATACGTCGGCGATCTGTTCGGGCACCTATATGAAGGGTGGGACGATGCTGCAGCCTGCTCACAAGGGGCCAGATCCATATATCGAGAATGTCGCACTACCGTCCACTCGTATAGAAGTCGTTCACGACCCGGATGCCATGGGTGACGGGTGGACAACGAGACCGAATCACATCAACTAGCCGCCACCGCCGGAGCCGCTCTCCATCGGCGATACGATCATCTCGGTGGGTTCTTCAAGGGCCCCTTTCGCCGCCGCCTCCGACCAGCGTTTCTCGATCTCCTCGGATCCGGGGATGTCGACCTCCCGGAGCAGGCGGCTCAGCTCGTTTTGGCGGTCCCGGAGTTTGGACCGTTGATAGAACGCATCGGAGGGGAGACTGTTGAGCTGGTCGAGGATCTCACCCAGCTCGGCTCGGAGTTCCTTCTCGCCGATCATGTCCGGTTGCTCGTTGGTCATCGGTCACACCTCCGGTCTCGACTGCTTACCCATCAGCGGTGGTGACGAAGGCATGGGCGAGCGCCTCCCCGCCCGCTTCTGAGTCCGCCTGCGTCTGGAGAACCTCAGAATCCATTGCACCAATCGACCAAGCAACGACCGATTCCCCGTAGACGGCCGAGAACGACCCCCCGCCCGACCGGCTCCGCCCCCCAACCTCCTCGGGAAACGCAGCGAACACCGCCGCAATGTCTTCCTGGGTGTCCGGTATCTCGACGTTGTCGAGACCCCACGGTGGAGCGTCGGTCAACCCACCGCCGGTTTCAGCACCGCCGCAGGCTCCACCGACCAACGCCACCACCAGGACTATCAGAAGAAGGCTGGTCCTGAGCTTCATGGCGACATCCTTGTGATCACCATGGGCGAAACGACAACGAACGGGAAACGGGCCCTTTCCCAGCGGATTCCACGGACGTTGCCGGAGCTTATCGCTCGTTGCGTTGACACTCCGAAAGGGACTCCCTTCCCCTACTTCCGTTCGCGGCGCCAACGCTGGCGTGTGGGACCCCGCCACCCAGGGACGGGCTGATCCCAGCGTTCGGCGATGTCCGACTTCTCAATGACTGCCAACACCTGTTCGAGATCGCCGGAACGTACGAGAAGGCGGATCTCTGCGTAGAAGTAAGTGTCGTCAGACATGAGCAGCTCCACTGCCAAGCCCTCGGCCCGACAAGCTTCGGCGATCACCTGAGCACGGAAGCGATTCATACCCACCGGTATTTGCGTCAGGTCGTCCATGCCGGACACTCCATGCGAAGACCGACGGGACGGGGTGCGGTGTCCCATGTTCTCCTCTCCATAGCACCCGCTTCAGGCCCCCCTCCCTGCGGGCCAACCAACGTGTTTCCACCATACGCTCCGATAGTGGGATTGTGAACCGGACAATTGGTTGGGTCGGGGACCAACTCATGTGCGTGGTGGAAGCGACGCTCGTAACTCCTGGTCGCCACCCGGCGATCCTCACCTCGGATGCCCCGGTCGCTTCACCGGCCAGCGCCCGACCCTCGGAAACGGCCTGGCAATTTCTGAGCGGCAGTTCTCACGGATGGTGTACTACCTGATAGAGATACCCATACGGGATCCGTGAGGTTGGGGGGCAGAGGGGGGAGCGGCCCGCAGACCGCTCCCCCCTCTGATTGAGCCGACATCGCCCCCTATGTCGTGCCAGGGAGACGCGACTTCGACCACCACCCCCTCGTTGGATGTTCAGTCGTGATGGCCGGATCGGTCATATCCACCTAGGAGCCGCCGCCGACCTCCATCGGGGAGATGATCATCGCGGTCGGTTCTTCGAGAGCGCCTTTCGCCTCTGCACCTCGTCTTCTTCACATTTCTTCACATTTCTTCACATCCTGGCGCACTGGGCGGCGCGGTGACCTGGTGTCATGAGATCCGACACGATCGGTATCCCGGCTCCCTATGTCAGTTCGGCAGGCGACGCCACTCGGCCCGGATCGTTGCCGTGACTTTGCCGTCGACCTCGATGTGGCCTTGGGCAACGGCTCGATCTTCGTCCAACTCGACCACCTTGGCCCGCAGTTCGATCGGTCGGTCGAGCGGAGTGGCTCGGCGCAACTCAACCTGGTAGGACCGGGTCACCCATGGGGCCCCGTCGACATACGGGACCTTCCCGTCCCGTTCCCACACGGCGCGCAGCACCGCGGCACCAGTGTGGCAGTCGAGCAGTGTTCCGACGATACCGCCCGCCACGACCTCGGGACCCGCCCGGTGGATTGGCGATGCCGACCATCGGGCGACCACCTCGTTACCGTCCGGGAAGCTCTCCAATCGGAGGCCGTCCTCATTGGCCGGGCCGCACCCAAAACACAAACCGTCCGGATACCATTTTCGTTGTAGCGACTCTGCCACGAGCACCCCCGACGTCGTTGGCCGCTTCTCCGGCTGATCCTACGCGGTCGGGCCAGCCGGGCGGCAGCAACCGCCTCATGTCAAACCACCCAGTGAGTAGCTCGATTCTTTGCCCGGTCGCCACACCGGCCCGCCGCCCTACCGTCGAAACCGGCCTGGCAATTTCTAACCCATCCTCGCCGGTTTTCCCTCACCGTGCGAGCGTCAGCGAGCGCACACGTCTGGGGTGGCGGGTGGGCGAGGGCGAGCGAAGCGAGCAATTGCGAAGCAGACTTTCGGGCGAGCGGAGCGAGCAATGGCACCGTGGGCCGCCTGCTCTGAGGGAATGAGCGGCTCCGGGGTTTTCGTAACGGATATCCGGTCAGGAGGGTGGTATCTGCCCCAGAACGGTTCGTAGAGTGGCGAGGAACTCGTCGACCGGCACCCGATGGACCTTGGCGGCCCGTTCGACCGTGAGTGCCTTGGTGATGAACCTGCGGACGTTGTAACCGGCCACCCGTTTGATCCCGAACACCTCCATGACCCCAGCGACGTCGCCGTATTCACGGAGGATATCCGAGACCTTGGTGTCCTTGGTGATGTCCACGCCAACCTCCCGTGGGCTGAATGATGCGGTGACCGTGTGCAACCCCAACCCTCTTGCGGGTGAGGGCGGGGCGAGCGCACCGAGCGGTCGTATGAACCGGGTGACCGGGATCGGCTTTTTCTAAGAAGTACCGCTACTTCTTCTATTGGTAAAACTCGATGGGTGGGGGTGGGCGAAGCGAGGGCGAGCAAACGAGCGTGGAGAAGTGGCGGGCAATATCCACGGAACGGATTCTTCTAGGTAGTACCTACTACTTCTATTCGAAAAATCCGGTCGCTTCGACGACGGCGAGGGTCGCATCCATCGACACATGAAT
>JAOTUY010000108.1 GCA_029863625.1 Acidimicrobiia bacterium | reverse complement strand
CGGTCGCGCCCACCACCCGCTCAACGGTCGGTTCGATAAGCCGGGCCACCGTCGGCTCGGCCACCGAGCCCAACAAGAGCGACATCACGGTGATCCCCAGTTGGGCGCCAGACAGATGAAAAGTCAACCGGCCGAGCAGCTGTTGCAGACGTCGCGCCGACCGATCGCCCTCCTCAGCCCGCTGCGCCACCAAAGCAGGGTCGATAGCGATCATGCCAAACTCCGCCGCCACGAAATAAGCGTTCGCGGCCACCAGGACCGCGAACACCCCTAAGCCAAGCATCTACAACGGCCGGCGTCGGTCTCCATCGGTACTACTCGCGCCCCCGCACCTCGTCAAGGTCAACCACCGTGCCGGTGGATGCACTCTCTACTATCCCCTCGAGCACGGCTACGGCTTCCAGTGCTTCCGGTCCGCCGGTCTCCGGTTTCGTGCCATTGCGGACGTTCTCGGCGAACTCCTCCAGCTCGTTGATAACGGTGTCGAGAGTCTCGATGGGCTGCGCCGACCGCTCCTTGTCCCCGGCTCGCTGGACATAGAAGCGTTCTCCGTCCATTTCGTTCCAGGCCGCAGCCTCAGTCCCCCAAACCGCGGTGCGGGCGATGTCTGGTATGACCATCGCGGTTCCGAGAAAGGCGAGGGCCCCGTCTTGAAACTCTAAGGTCGCGGTAGTCACGTCATCGAGTCTGCCTACACCGATGACTCGACGACTGAAGGCCGCCACGCGAGCCGGTCGGCCGAGCAGGTAATTGAGGTTGTCGGCCATGTGGACTCCGAGGCCGGTCATGCCGCCGGCGGGACTCTCCGCCGGGTCCCCCCGCCACCCGCTCCTCGGGTTGAGTCCCTTCGGATACGAAAGGTTCGCTTCGGCGTAGTGGATCATGCCCAACTTGCCCTCGGCGATCATCTTCTTGAGTCGCCTGGTCGCCGGTTGACGCCGACGGTTGTGGCCCACCTGGAGCACGACTCCTGCCGCCTCGGCGGCCCTGATCGCCCGTTTGCCCTCAGCTACCGTCAGCGTGAAGGGTTTGTCGACGAACACGTGCTTTCCGGCTCCGGCTGCCGCCACCACCAGATTCGCATGGGTCGAGTGTGGGGTGGCGATCATCACGGCTTCGACGTCGGGATCAGAAAGCACCTCGTCCAGCGATGCGGCGGGCCGCCCTCCGTGGACCCGGGCGAACTCTTCGCGATGTTCCTGAGTTCGGGCGAAGCAGCCGGCGATCTCGAGGCCGGCCTGGCGCGCTTTGTCCGCTAGGTTGCCTCCCCATACCCCCAGCCCGACCGACGCCACCCTCACAGGCTCCATGGTTCCCTCCTTCGGTTCCGTGCTCTATGCTCACCGTGAACGGGCAAAACCCGCGAACTTCTTGACCGTGATCCTGATACTCGGTACTCTACATAATGTAGAAGCGATCCGCGAATTCTCAGCCAATCCGGCGCTGAGCACCGCAGGCATCATGAGGGAGGATGGATCCAATGATCTTGAGACTGAGAAATCGCGCAAAATCCGAGCCACGCATGAGAGCATCTCGGCGTGCTGCGAATCTGAAGGGACTGGCACTGCTGATGGTGCTGGGACTGGTGTTCGCGGCTTGTTCCAGTGACGCCGACTCGACGACCACCACGGCCGGTGGGAGCACGGCGACCACGGCCGGCGGTGGTGGCGAACCAGTTGACATCCTCATCTGGGTCACCAGGCCTTACTACATTCCACCCGACAACTTTGCCAGCTTCACGGCGGAGTACCCCAATATCAACGTGACCTTCGATGTTCAATCCAATGACGACATCCTGCAGCAGTTGTTGCTGAGGAAAGACGCGGGTCAGCCCCTTCCCGATGTTCTGGGAGCCGAGGACTCGTTCCTCATCGAGGCCTACGTGGAAGCCGGCTTGCTGAAATCCCACGACGACATTGCAGCCACCTGGGAGGCAGAGGACCCGGACCAGTACGGCCTGCTCTTGCCCCTCGTCTGGGAAGAGACCGCCCTCGATGGCGTCAAGTATGGAGCGTCGATCACCGCCAACTTCGACGTTCTCTATTACAACCAGGAGTGGTTCGACGAAGCCGACGTCACTGTGCCCTTTGAGTCTCTCGACGGCGTGCTCGATGCGATGCGGGCCATGAAGGCGACCCGACCGGACAAGATCCCGTTCACGGTTCAGGCCAAGGCCGGCGACGGCGTTACAACGTTGAAGACCATGCTCGCCGCGGCGGGGACACCTTTCGATGGTGCTGTTCCCGACCTCACGTCCGAGGGCGGCCTCTACACGATCAACTGGTTCCTCGATGCGGTCGCAGAGGACCTGCTCCCATCTGACGCCATCGCTTGGGGAGAGGACGAATCTCGCGGCGCATTCGTATCCGCCGAAGCTGGGCTGATTCTGGATGGCTTCACCACTGCCGGCGACTTCAACGAAGCAGCCGGCTTCGACTACCCCGCGCAGTGGAATCTCACGCCGGTCCCGCTGTCCCAGTCGGGCGGCGGTGCCGACGGTGTCGCCCTTTCGGCGGCCCGGACCTGGGCGGTCATTGATGGGTCCGCGCATCCTTATGAGGCGGCGCTCGTGTTGCGGTACATAGCGGAGACTGACAACCTGATCGACGCAGCCGGGAACGGGTCGGTGCCGATGCGACAGACCGAAGCCATCAACGACCCGCGGCTTTTGGAAATCTGGCCTTTCTTCAACGACGCTCTGAAGACCGCTTATCTGGGCAGTTCGCCGACGCCGGCCGGCCCGAATGCGGGCGATGTCGAAGGGATCCTCGAGCAGATGTTCGGTGAGATCGTGGTCGGTACAGACAAGACCGCGGAAGAGCTGGCGGCCGAGTATCAGCCCCAGCTCGACAACTCCTGATAAAGCCCCGGTGCCCGATTCCAACGAGCACCACGAGAGCGCAAAGCGCTCCCTTGCCTTCACCGGCAAGGGAGCGCTCTTGTTTCTTAGTCCCGACTTGAATACATTCGATCAATGACGGCGACGACGGCCTCCAAATCGAAGCGTAACGGCGCCAGGTGGTGGCAAAGAAGCGCGCCGCCGCCGGGGCGAGACAACACCGCCGTCATCGGCCAGAGCAAATCGACGCCCTATCTCTTCACCCTCCCGGCCATACTCCTCGTGGCCGCCGTGCTTGGCTTCCCGGTCCTCTACGGGGTATTCCAGAGCTTGTTCCGCGCCCCTTCGCTCGGAGCACCGGTGGAGTGGGTCAGCTTCGAAAACTACGCAGACATGTTCTCTTCGGACGACTTCTGGCACTCGCTGAACAAGACTGCAGTGTTCGTGTTTGGGTCTCTGATTGTCGGCACGGTGCTAGGACTCTTCTTTGCGTTTGCCCTCTTCCGGGTGCTGGGGAGGCTCCGATTCCTTCGGGCCGTAACCGTCGCCCCCTACATCATTTCGAACGTCGCCGCGGCTGTGATGTTTCGGATTCTCTTCAATAGCCAGTTCGGCACTGTGAACCGGGTCATCGAGTTCTTCGGGCTTGATGGCCCGTCTTGGCTGGCGAAGCCGGGTCTAGCGATGCTCGTCGTGATCTTCACCCAGGTGTGGACGGACCTTCCTCTCACGATCCTTTTGCTCCTCGGCGGGCTGATGACCATTGACCAAGCGCACCTCGACGCGGCCCTCGTGGATGGAGCCGACGGATGGACCCGGGCCCGCCACATCACCATTCCCCTTCTCGCTCCGCAACTGTTGATCAGTACGGTCTGGCTGAGCTATTCCACCTTGACCGGGCTGGGGGTGGTGCTGGCTCTCACGGGCGGCGGACCGCTCAAAGCCACGCAGACGATGGCGATGGAGATGTATTCCGTCGCCTTCCGCAGTCTGGAATTCAACCGGGCATTGGCGATTGCAACCTTCATCCTGATTGTCAACGCACTGCTCACGCTGGGCTACGTGGGGATCGGCCGTCGATTCGAGTACGACCAATGACCGACATTGCGCGCCCCGACGAGCCGGTCGCCGCCGTAGCTGCGGTTAACGCGGTTGAGGCAAGCTCGGGGGCACCCAAGCGTACCGGGAGAGCGAAGGAGACCGCACGGAAGATCCTCGTCTGGATTCCACTGATTCTGCTCGTCGTCTGGACGGTAACCCCGTTCCTGGTGACGTTGTCGGTTTCCTTCAAGCAGCGCGCCGAGGTGTTTGCGGATCCGGGCCTCATTCCATCGAACCCGACCTTCGATGCCTACGGTGAGGTACTGGCCAGCGACAGTTTCACGACCTCGTTCGTGAATAGCCTCATCGTCGGCGGCGGCACCACCGCCCTGTCAATTCTGATTGGAGTACCTGCCGCCTACGCGTTTGCCAGATTCAGATTTCGTGGTCGGCACCTCCTGCTGTTGTTCACCCTGCTACCGCGACTGGTTCCAAGCCTCGGGCTCATGGTGCCGATCTACCGGCTCGCCGTGGTCGCCGGATTGTTGGACAAGCGCATAACCCTGATCATCGTCTACACCGCGATGCTCTTGCCTCTGGCAGTGTGGTTGATGGTTGGGTTCTTCCAACAGATACCCCGTGAAATCGAGGAAGCGGCGAGCGTTGATGGGGCCAGCCTCTGGGGCCGGCTCAGGTATATCGTGGCACCTCTGGCCGCGCCCGCCATGATCACGATCGGTGTTCTGGCCTTTCGCGAGGCCTGGAACGAGTTCACCCTGGTCCTGGTACTGACCAACACACCTGGGAAGCGAACCCTTCCGTTCGAGCTCTACCTGATGCAGGGCATCGAAGGCATAGCCAACTTCCCGGGGGAGGCGGCTTTCACCATCCTGACGATCCTTCCATTCATACTCGTCTACACGCGAATTGAGAAATACGTCGTTGCGGGCCTGGTGACCGGCTCAGGGAAATGAGCTCCCGCTCAGCGCGATCCGAGTTTCGCGTCGAGCACTGGTAGTTCCCCCGTAGAAATCGACCACTCGGCAGCGGCGACGTTGCTTCGCACCTGTTCCGAAGTGGTTGCACCGGCAATCACCGATGCAACCTGCGGCCGGGCCAGCAACCAAGCGACGGCCAACTCCAGAATCGTGCGACCCGATTCCTCAGCGAGATCGGCAATCCTCTCGACCCGGTCCAGGACCGCATCACCCAGAACGAGGTGCGGCCGAGGCTCCCAGAACGAGAGCCGGCTGCCGTCGGGTGCTGCTTTGCCCTTCCGATACTTGCCGGTCAGTAGGCCGCTGGCCAGCGGAAAATAGGGCA
>JAOTUY010000107.1 GCA_029863625.1 Acidimicrobiia bacterium | reverse complement strand
CGAGGTGACGGCGCGGTCCTGGATGCCACATGGGTTTATGTGCCCGAAGTAGTCGAGGTCGGGATCGACATTGAGAGCGAAGCCGTGCATGGTGGTCATGCGCGACACCCGCACTCCGATGGCGGCGGCCTTGCCCGATGCGGTCCACACCCCGGTGAGGCCCTTCTCCGCCCAGGCCTCGACGCCGAAATCGGCCAGGGTGGCGATGAGAATCCGCTCCAACTTGCGGACGTATCCGACAACGTCGGGGTTGGAACCCAGGTGGATAATCGGATAGCCAACGAGCTGCCCGGGGCCGTGGTAGGTGATATCTCCACCACGGTCGACGTGATGCAGCTCTGCTCCGACCGACTGGACCATCTCCGGCGAGATCAACAGATTCGAGCCATCGCCGTTGCGCCCAACTGTGTAGGTATGGGGGTGCTCCAACAGGAGCAGGTAGTCCTCGTCGGTGCGACCTTCGACTCTTCCCTCCAGAAGAGACCGCTGCAGGTCCCAGGCCTCTTCGTATGGAAGCCGGCCCAGCCAGCGAACCCTCACTGGAGTTCCTGCTCCCAGTCCCACGTCTCGAGGTTGTGCTTGATCCGCGCCAAGAACAACACGGCGGTCGACCCATCGAACGCTCGATGGTCCCAGGTGAGGCCCAGGTAGCCGATGTGATGGATGGCGATGGCGTCGCTCCCATCTGGGTTGGTGATCACGGTTGGCCGCTTCACCACCGTGTCTGTGGAGAGGATGCCGGTGTTGGGGACATTGATGATGGGCGCCGACATGAACGAACCGAAGGGGCCGGGATTGGTGATCGTGAAGGTTGTCCCGGCGATGTCGTCCGGTTCGAGCTGGCCGTCCCTCGCCTTGGCAGCGAGCCGGGAAACCTCGCGGGCGATTCCCCTCATCCGAAGACCATCGGCTCCCCGGACGTTGGTAACTATGAGGCCCTCCTGGTCGAGATCCACCGCGATACCGAGGTTCACCTGGCGGTGCAGAATCTGCTGACCCTGCTCCAGGAGGAACGAGCTGTTGACTTTGGGGAAGGCCGCCAGAGCATCGATGGTGGCGCGGGCGATGAAGGGGAGGTAGGTGAGCGAGAATCCCTCAGCCGCCTTGAACTGCTCCTTGTGCGCTTGGCGCACTCGCTCCACCGGCTCGTAGTCCACTTCGACCGATGTCCAGACGTGGGCGGCGGTTTTCTTGGCATTGATGAGATTCTCTGCGATACGAAGACGTAGCCGGCTCAACTCGATGACCTCGTCCTGCCCGAGGCTGGTGGGCGCCGGCGCCACCGTTGGCGCCGGTTGCTCACCAGGAGGGGGGGCGGGCGGCGCGACTGCTGGCTGAACAGCTGGCGCCGGTTGCACACCAGGAGGGGCCGCTGGCGGCGCGACTGCTGGCTGAACGGCTGGCGCCGGTTGCACACCAGGAGGGGCCGCTGGAACGGTGGCGGGCGGGGCAGCAACCTGGGCTGGGGCAGCCGCGACCTCGGCCACGGCGGCGGCGGCACCTCCCCCGGCGACGAATGCCATGACATCCTTGCGAGTGATACGCCCCCCTCCACCGGTTCCCGCCACCAGTGCCAAGTCGATGTTGTGCTCCGCTGCCAGCTTGCGCACAACCGGAGATAGCGGCCCGACCGGAGCGGAAGTCACGGTTGGCGGCGCTGCGGCCGCCGGGGCGGGAGCTGGTGGTGGCGGGGCGGGCAACTCGGCCGGGGTCTCGGGCCCGGGCGCAGAGGCCGGCTCCGCTGGAGCAGCGCTTTCGGCGGCGGCGGGCACAACTTCTCCGGCGGCGCCGATCACGGCCAACGCCGTACCCACCGGGACCGTCTCCCCCTCGGCCACCAGGATCTCGAGGATGGTGCCCTCGGCGGGAGAGGGAACTTCGGTGTCAACCTTGTCTGTCGAGATCTCGAGCAGCACCTCATCTTCGGAGATCGAGTCGCCTGGCTTCTTGGCCCACGCCAGGATCGTCCCTTCGGTGACCGTTTCACCGAGCTGAGGCATTGTGACTGTTGTCGCCATCGGGTCTCCTTAGGTGGTGGCCGTGCGGCGCACAGCCTCGACTACATCTTCAACGCTAGGAACGAACGCATCTTCCAGAACTGCGGCGAAAGGTATGTGAGTGTGGGGCGGGGTCACCCGAACGATCGGGGCGTCGAGATCCCAGAACAGCTCGTCGGCCACCACCGCTGCTACCTCAGAGGCGATGCTGGCCATCGGAACGTCTTCTTGAACCACAACCAACCTCGATGTCTTCTGGATCGAGGCGAACACCGCCTCCCAATCGAGTGGCACCAACGTCTGGAGATCGATCACCTCGACCGACACACCTTCGGCCGCCAGCACATCGGCAGCTTCTAGCGAGGTGTGGGTCATGGCAGACCAGGTGACGATGGTCACGTCACTTCCCTGGCGCGCCGTGCGAGCCTGGCCAAGTGGTATCTCGTACTCGGTGGCAGGGAGCTGCCCCTTGATGCTGCGGTAGAGCTTCTTGTGCTCCAGAAACACGACGGGATTGGGGTCGGCGATGGCGGCCGCCAGCAGGCCCTTGGCGTTGGCCGGTGTGGAGGGCGTCACCACCTTGATGCCCGGATGGTGAGCCAGCAGTCCCTCTGGGCTGATGGAGTGAAACGGTCCCGCCCTCAGGCCGGCGCCGCTTGGCCCGCGCAGCACCATGGGAACCGAGTGTCCGCCCTTCCAGTTGTACTTGGCGGCCTCGCTGACCAGCTCGTCTAGCCCCGGGTAGATGAAGTCCGTGTACTGCAGCTCGGCGATGGGCCGCATACCGGCCAATGCCGCTCCGGTGGCCATGCCGACGATGGCGGCTTCGGCGATTGGCATATCGATGACACGCTGCGGTCCGTACTTCTCGTGCAGACCGGCGGTGACCTTGAAGGCTCCGCCGAACGGGCCAACATCCTCCCCCAGCAAGAAAACCGAATCGTCGTGAGCCATGGCCTCGTCGAGTCCGGCACGGATGGCATCGAGCAATGTGACCTCTTCGCCCTGCGGCTCGGTTGGGACGGCACCGCTGCCCTCACGTTCGGCGAACACATCGGTCGACACCGAAGCGGGGTCTGGATCGGCCTGATCCTGCGCCCACTCCATGGTGCCCTTGATCTTTTGGTCAACGCGCTCTTCGACCTCACCCTTGCCGGCCTCGCTAAGCAAGCCGCGATCGAACAGGAACTCCTCGTATCGAGCGATCGGATCTCGTTCCATCCAGTAGTCGCGCATTTCGGGCTTGACGTAGTCGCCGGGGTCGTGACCGGCGTGGCCGTAGTGGCGGAATGTGGTCGCCTCGATCAGGGTGGGCCCGCCACCGGACCGCGCTCTGTCCACTGCGTCCTTGGCAACGGCATAGCACTCCAGCACATCGTTGCCGTCGACGGTGAATCCGGGAATGCCGTAGCCCTCGGCTCGCTGAGCAACTTGTTCCATGGCGAATTCGCGATCGTTTGGCGTGGAATAGGCGAACTGGTTGTTCTGCACGGTTAACACGATCGGCAAGCCGAGCACCGCAGCCGAATTAACGGTCTCGTGCCAATTGCCGGTTGCGGTGGCTCCCTCCCCGCAATTGGCCATGGCGACCCGCGGCTGGTTGCGCTGCTGGAACGACAAGGCCCATCCGGCAGCAACCGGATACGCGTCCGGCAATGGCGAGACCACCATCAACGTCCCCTTGTCGAGCACGCCGAAATGACTGTTGCCATCGCGTCCTTTGGTAGGAGCGTCTGCCTTGCCGAAGAAGTTGAGCAGGGTCTCCTCGAGGGTTACCCCCCGTGCCAGCTGGCTCATGAGATCGCGATGGGTGCCGCCGAACATGTCACCCTTCTCGAGCGCCAACGAGAATCCCACCTGGGCCGCCTCTTGGCCCACTCCTGGATAGACCGCGCCACTGAGGCGGCCGCCGCGGTACATGTTGTGGAGGCGGGTCTCCAGCAGTCGTCCCGTGAGCATGAGCTCGTAGAACTCGAGTAAACGACCGTCACTCAGCTCGGCCGCTGCACCCTTGGCCTCGATCAATGCAAGCTCCTGCCCGAGGCCGCCAACAAGGTCTCCCCGACGGCTTCCGCGATAGCCGGGTGAGCGTGGATGAACGAAGCAGCTTCGGCCGGCATCGCCTCCCATGCGACGCTGTACATGAGCTCGTGGATCATCTCCCCGGCCAGGGGTCCGGCGATAGAGGCTCCCAGAATGGGGCCGTCCTTTTCGTTGACGATCTTCACGGCGCCTTGCGTCTCCCCGATGATTATTGCCCGGCTCACGCCGCCGAATCGATGGATGGTCTCTTCGATTTCGTATCCGGCGTCTCTCGCCTGGTCAGCCGAGAGACCAACCGAGGCCACCTCCGGATGTGAGTAGACCACCAACGGAATAGCTCGATAGTCCACCGCGGCGGTCTGGCCGGTGGCGATGTGGGTGATGGCGGATATGCCCTCGGCGAACCCGGCGTGGGCCAACTGGGGGGTGCCAGCCACGATGTCTCCCACCGCGTACATACCTGGTTGGGCGGTCAGCTGGGTGGCCGGATCGACCTTGATGTAGCCGCGGTCCACCTCGACCGCCGTGCGCTCCAGCCCAATGCCTTCCGTGAGCGGAGCTCGCCCCACCGCCACCAGCACGACATCGACCTCGATCGAGTCCTCCCCCACCTTGATCGTCACTTGATCGCCGATCTCTGGTGACCGCAGCTCGGGGCCGATGCGAACGTTGATGGAGCCGGTCCGGATGTTGATCTTGCGCTTCAGGAACGACCGATTCAGCTCTTTGGCGATATCGGCGTCGGTTCCAGGCAGGATCTGGTCCATCAGCTCGAGCAGGTGTACTTCGCTGCCGAGATCTGCCAGCAACGAAGCGAACTCGCAGCCAATCGCCCCGGCCCCGATGATGGCGACCCGCTGCGGCCGCTCGGCCCACACCAGCGCCTCGTCGGACGAAACGATGCGGGTTCCGTCGAACTCGAAACCGGGAATCGCCCTGGGCACCGATCCGGTGGCGAGGATGATGTTGCTGCCCTCAAGCGTTGTGACCTCGCCGTCAGACCCGGTCACCTCAACGGAATTAGGTCCCGAGACCTTTCCCATCCCCTCGAACACCTCCACCTTGCGCTGCTTCATTAGACCACTGAGGCCCTTATGAAGCTGGGCGACGACTTTGTCCTTGCGCTCGGCGGCTGCGGTCCAATCGAATGTGGGTTCGGAGCTGATAACACCAAACTCCTCCGCACCTTTCACCTTTGTAAAGACTTCGGCCGAGTGGAGCCAAGCCTTGGCGGGGATGCAACCCCTGTGCAAGCACGTTCCGCCAACGAGGTCCTTCTCTACCAGCGCCACCGAG
>JAOTUY010000106.1 GCA_029863625.1 Acidimicrobiia bacterium | reverse complement strand
TCAGCCGCGGCGCCCGACCACCCAGGCGGTGGCCATCCACCCGCCCAACGTCCAGACACCCAGAACCAGGTAGGAGGTGCCGACGTCGGTGACAAACCCATTGCTGAGCGCGTCTCGGATCACCTGGGCCATGTGATAGAAGGGCAGGACCCGGTGGACGGAAGCAAAAAGGTCGGGGAATTGGGCGATGGGGACGATGATCGGCGAGAAGAGCAGGACAAAGAAGATGATCATGTTGGCGATGAAGTTGATCACCATCGGATTCTTGATGGCGTGAGCCATCCCGAATCCAACCGAGGTGCACATCAGCGAGGTAAGCAGCACGGCCGGCACCACCAGCCACGAAACCTGCAGATCGACCCCGTAGTACCAGACCCCTACCCCGAGTGAAGTGGCAAATCCGGGAAGGGCCATCAGCGTGAACACCGTGAAGGTCGAGGCGGCGGCGGCCAATCTGGGCACCGGCAGCGACCAGATGAAGTCGTAGGTCTGGGCGATCCGCTGCTGCCCGACCATCTGGGGGACCATCACGAACCCCATCGGAATCAGCCCAAGCGCCGGCACTCCCGTCGCAATGAAGATCTTGGCGACGTCGGGTACGTCGCCAAGGTAGAAGCCGTACATGAGCGCCGCGCCCGCCCCCATCAACACCTGGATGGCGATGCCGATCGTCAGCCACTGGCCGAGCCCGCGTACGTCGAATCGCATCATCATCACATAGGAGCGGAGCCACCGGCGCGGCCCGGTCCGGACGACGGTGGAGTCTCCATAGGCGCCGGCCTGGACGTTGACAGCCATCAGTCCCTCCTTCCAACGACCCAGGCCGCCACCGCTACCGAGGCAACCGTGTACACGCCCAGCACCAGATACGAGATGCCGACGTCGGTGACCAGCCCTTCGGTGAGCCCACCCCGCATCACGACGGCCATGTGATAGAAGGGCAAGTAGAGGTTGAGATCGGCCAGCCACCCGGGGAGGTTCTCGGGTGGGAAGTTGATGGGAGCAAAACCCAAGATCACGAAGCTGACCAACGTGGTGATCAGCTGGGTGATCATCGGCTTGCGGATGGCATGGGCAAATGCGTACCCAACCATGGTGGCGGTGACAATCGTCAACAGCACCGCCGGGAGGATCGAAACCGAAACCTGGAGCGGCAGGTCGTACCGCCAGTTGGCAATCAGCAACGCCGCCACCATCCCGGGCAGGGCAATCACACTATTGACTGTGACCCAGGCGGCCGCCTGGGTGGTGCGGGGCACCGGCAGCGACCACATGAAGTCATAGGTACCGGCCGTTTTGTGGTTGGCGACCAGTTGCGGGCTCATCACCAACCCGACGGTGATCAGGGTCACCACCGCCACACCGGTCGACAGGTAAAGAACGGCGCGGGTTGGCATCTGGTCGGACAAGAGCCCGACCCCGACCGCGAACCCACCCCCGATCACTACCTGTATGGCCACGACGAGGGGAAGGAGCATCCGCAGCGACCCCAGCTCCCAGCGGGTCATCATGACATAGCTCCGCAACCAGTGACCGGCTCCCGATCGGATGGTGATGGGAGCGGTCACGGCGGCCGGCCCGGCCGTCACGCCGGCACCTCCACACCGACCTCCTCCGACGTGTGGCCGGTCATCCGGATGTACACGTCTTCGAGGGTGGTAGCAGCCAGCGCATACTCCTCCGCCTCGCCCAACCCCATCAGCTCCTGAGCCCAACCGATGGCGTGGGCGGAGTCGACCTCACCGATGGTGGCCATCACGTTGTTGCCCACCCGGGTGTGATCGTGAACGAACGCCGGCATTTCGGGTGTGGCGCGGCCCGGTACGACCATGAGCTGCAAGCGCATGCGCCCGCGATCCTGAGACTTCAGCGATGACGGCGTCCCCTCGGCGATGAGCCGTCCCTCGCTGATGATCGCCAAGCGGTCGACGGATTTCTCGGCTTCGAGCACATTGTGGGTGACCAGGAACACCGACGCTCCACCGTCGCCCAGGCGGCGGATTTGCTCCCACAGCAACCGCCGGCGCCGCGGGTCGACGTCATTGGTCGGTTCGTCGAGGATCACCACCCGCCCCGGCCACACGGTCACCATCGCAAACCCGACCAGCCGTTTGATCCCCCCGGACAGCTTCGCGCCCAGCGTGTCACGCCACTCACCGATGTCGAGCGCCTCGATCATCTCACCGGACCGGCGCCGCACGGTCTCAGGATCCCCGCCCCGGATCATCCCCGTCAGGGCCATCACCTGGTGAGCCTTGAACGAGTCGATCGGCATCTGGGCCTGAGGGAGATAGGAGCACAACTGCCGGGCTGCATCGGGGTCCTCGACCAGATCGTACGAGCCGAGCGTGAGACTCCCCGATGTTGGTTTCAACAAGCCGATCACCTGTTTCACCAAGGTGGTCTTGCCGGCCCCGTTGGGACCAAGCAGGCCGTACACCTCCCCGGGCCGGACCTGAAGAGTGATCCCATCGTTGGCCGGGAACTCCCCGAACTTCTTGGTAACTCCTTCCGCCCGAAACGTCCAGTCGTTGACGGTGGCATTCGTCACGCTGATCCTCCTCCGGTGACCGCTGTTTGAAGCAGATTATGTCACGATGATCATGACGATGTCGCCGACGGTCGGGAGTCGTTTGGGCCGCGTCGCCGACCTACTGCTGACTGCAAGATTCGGACCGTCTCTCGCGAAGAAGCCCCCGGCTGTGACGAGGGCTTCGAACTTCGAACGGATCGGCTCAGCCGTGCAGAACGAAGTCCCCGGCTGCCACCACCAGCATCGCGAACAGACCGAAGTATGCAGCCAGAAGGGTGACCTTCATGAGTTTCCGGACGACGACCATTGTGTTCCTCCTTGATGCACACGCCGCGTCGACAGCCGATGGATGGTTGGTGCCCTACCCGGGCGGTATCCAAATTCCGCTAATCGAGAGCCGGTTGCTTGGTGTGTGTCGTTGTTTGTGTTTTCTTCGGCAGAATTGTCTCGCAGGTGCAACCTTGCGCGTAGGGTCTTTGGTCTCTATTGCAGGGGCATCCCGGCAGCCGAACCGCGACGCTTCGTTCCTCCGCTCCACGGTCCGAGTACGTCGGAACGCGAATTCGTCGGCCAGGACTGCTGAGCAGACGAGCATCACGGGGTTAGGCTTGCGACCACGGAGGAGGTATATCTGTGATTTTCGCAATCGCCGAAGCCGAGGTGGCCGAGGCTGACGCCCACCACGTGTTGACCGCCTGGTCAGATCTTGTCGTAGGTGACCGACCTCGAGGCATGCTGGAGTGTTACCTGCTGCGGGGCGAGGGCATATGGCAGATCGCTTCAATCTGGGAGGACGACGATGCGTTGAGCCAGGCCCTTGGCGACGAAGCCACCCATCCGGCCTACGGCGTCTTCGAAGCTGCCGGGGCCGACTTGCGGCACAACTCGATGCAGGTAACGGGTCGTTTGATCGGTCTCTGATCCCATAGGCGCACCGGGGTTAGATCCAATCCTTCTCGACGGTCGGCAGCAGCCGGGAATCCTCTCATGCCGCGGCCCGGTGGCCGAGACCGGCGAGGTACTCCTCGTTCTTCGCCATGCCCATGAGCGCCTGCACACTGGCATGGACCGCCAATCTGGCGAAGCTTCGCAGAACCTATGCGACCTGACCTCCCCCGGTCAGCAAGTCGTGTGTGTCTACGGCTTGGTTCAGCCCAGCTCCATCGCTTTCTCCGGCGTCAGCATCTCGAAAAACTCGATCCACGAGTCCTCAGTGAGCTCTCGCAGCCGGGCCCCGAGTTCGGCCGCCTCAGGAATCGAAGGCTCGCCGCGACCGTACGGCGATCGAATGGCGTCGTCGGTCCACTCCATGTAGACGACGTCGGTCTCGCCGGGCAAAGTCGTGCCGTTGAAGTAGACCGTCACCTCCGAACGTCGACCCGCCTCGTGATACAACTCACCGATACGGGCGACGATGGACGCCGCCTCCCGAGCGGCTCGGGGCTTCACCTTGTAGACACGTCTGATGACATACATCGTGCTCTCCGTGCTTGGGGAAACCTACGCTACCCGTAGAAGCTCTTCCCCGGACCGCATCGGCTCGTCGAGGTGAAACCCCGAGCCGCTTCGTTACCCAGCACCAGGTGACAAGGGGGCTAGTCCTCCCGGTCGGATAGGGAAATAGGCCTCGCCGACTAGGTGAACCCTCGCGCTTTTAGTGATACTCTGCCACTAAGAGCGGCGAGAACGGAGCCGACTGGTGGCGCACCAAAACGCCGCAAGGGCACTTGGGAGGTGCAAACATTCGATCCTTGCTCGGTCACCGCGGGTCGAAGCGAGCCAGTGGTGAGACCGGCCTTGCCCAGAAGCCTAGGGTAAAAAGGGTGATGCCCTCCAGGAACGGAGGGTCGGGAGAGCCATGAAGGGTAAACACAAGCGTCCAATTGGGGTCGCGCCTCTCGCAGCCCGGGGGTTTCGCAATCACAGCAGCCGGGGGGTCCTCCGATTCAGCCCTTTGGCGTTACTGGCGATGCTGATCGGGGTGGTGCCTGCAGTGGCGGCAACGGTGGACCTCAGCATCCCGGTTGAGACGATCGTTTGGGGCCCGGCCGGTTCGCAGCATGTGCTCGCCGTCGTCGAGGTACCCGTCGACAGTCGTGGAGAGACTTGCCGGGTGACCGCCTTCGCTCAGAATCAGGACTCCGAGCACCCCAACTCTGATCTTCTCATCAGCTCGGATACCTCCTCGATCGTGATTCCCAATGTCGAGAGTGCTGCCTACGGCAGCGTGTTCGGAGGAGGTCTGATCACGTTGACCGATACGATCACTGTGGCGGTGACCCTGGGCCCCCATGGGGTCTTTTCTGGCGGACTCGACGTGGAAATCGACTGCCCGCCCTTCAACTCAACCACGACCACCAACACCTCTACAGAAACGACGGTTCCGCCGCAGGACAGCGCGATCGGTGATCTGGTGTGGGAGGACGCCAACGCCGATGGACACCAAG
This sequence comes from Acidimicrobiia bacterium, assembly GCA_029863625.1. Taxonomy (GTDB): domain Bacteria; phylum Actinomycetota; class Acidimicrobiia; order Spongiisociales; family UBA4744; genus UBA4744. Next base: position 441 of record JAOTUY010000106.1, on the reverse strand, counting down.
GTGACTTCGAAGTTGGAGTCGCCGGGGTGACGGTCAACCTGCTCAACCACAATGGGCTGGTCATCGCAACCGCGGTGACCAACGGCACAGGGAACTACCTGTTCGCCGGGTTGGCCGCGGGGACCTACGAAGTACAGTTCGTGCTTCCGGTCGGTTTCGAGGTCAGCCCCCTCAACGCGGCTGCTGATACGGTCGACAGCGATGCTGGGGTCGACCTCCGCACCGGAGCGATCATATTGCCCTCCGGAGTGACAGACCTCACCTGGGATGCCGGCATCTACCGGACGCCGAAGGTCCTCCCGCAGGTGATAAGCGCGACCACCTCGACTCTTCCCGAAGCCCTGCCGTTCACGGGGACACCGGGCAGGGGACTCTTTCAGTTTGGAGCTGCCCTCGTGGCGTTCGGCGGCCTGGTGGTGCTGGCCCTGCGCCGAAGAGAAG
>JAOTUY010000046.1 GCA_029863625.1 Acidimicrobiia bacterium | reverse complement strand
CATTCGCATCATGCAAAACCTTCGTAATCGCCGCCGTCAACGTCGTCTTCCCATGATCAATATGACCCATCGTCCCAACATTCACATGCGGCTTCGTCCGCTCAAACTTCGCCTTCGCCATGGGATAGCCCTCCTGCTATTCGCCGCGGACCCGGGCAACGATTTCTTGTGAAATCGATTCGGGCACGTCTTGGTAGGAATGGAATTGCATTGTGTGGGTCGCTCTTCCCTGGGTCCGTGACCTCAGGTCGGTGGCATACCCGAACATCTCGGCCAGCGGCACCTGGGCGGTCACCAGCCGGGCGTTGCCCCGCTGCCCCATCTCGTCGATCTTGCCGCGCCGGGATGACAGGTCGCCGATCACGTCGCCCATGTACTCCTCGGGCGTAACGACCTCGACCGCCATAACCGGCTCGAGAAGCTTGACACCGGCTCGCTTGGCAGCTTCCTGCAAAGCGATGGACCCGGCGATCCGGAACGCCATTTCCGAGGAATCGACGTCGTGATACGACCCGTCGGTGAGAATGGCCCGGACGTCCACCAGAGGGTAGCCCGCGAGGATGCCCTGGTCGAGGGCCTCCTCGATGCCCGCGTCCACCGACGGGATATATTCGCGCGGAACATTGCCGCCCTTGATCTGATCAACGAACTCATACCCGCCGCCGGGACCGGTTGGCTCGAGATCGATGACCACGTGCCCGTATTGCCCCCGACCGCCCGACTGGCGAACGTACTTGGCGACGACCTTGCTGACCGGCCCCTTGATGGTTTCCCGGTACGCAACCTGGGGTCGACCGACATTCGCTCCGACCTTGAATTCTCGAATCAGCCGATTGACAAGGACATCGAGGTGCAGTTCGCCCATCCCGGCGATGATGGTTTGCCCGGTCTCTTCATCGGTCCGTACGAGGAAGGTCGGGTCCTCTTCAGACAAGCGGTGCAGTGCGTCGCCCAGCTTATCCTGGTCCGACTTGGTCTTCGGTTCGATCGCCACCGAGATGACCGGAGCGGGGAAGGTCATGGACTCCAGCTGGATCGCATGCGCAACATCGGAGAGGGTGTCCCCGGTGGTGGTCGCCTTCAACCCGATGGTGGCCACGATGTCGCCGGTGTGAATCGAGTCGAGATCTTCCCGATGGTTGGCGTGCATGCGCAACAGACGGCCGATGCGTTCCCTCTTGCCCGATGACACGTTGAGGATCTGGTCGCCCTTGGCGGCCTGACCTGAATACACCCGGAAGTAGGTGAGCTTGCCGACGTGCGGATCGCTCATGATCTTGAAGGCAAGAGCCGTGAACGGCTCGGAGTCGTCGGCGGCCCGTTCGAGCATGATGTCCTCGTCACCGGGTTTGAACCCTTGGACTGGCGGCAGGTCGGCAGGGCTTGGGAGGTAGTTGATGACCGCGTCGAGCAAAGGCTGGACACCTTTGTTCTTGAAAGCCGAGCCGCAGAAGACCGGAGTGAAGTGACGTGCCAGCGTGGCAGTCCGGACGGCTGCATGGACCTCGGCCGGTGAGATCTCGACATCATCCAGGAACTTCTCGAGTAGTTTCTCGTCGACGTCGGCGCAGGCTTCGAGCATCTTCCCTTCCCACTCGTGCGCCTGCTCGCGATACCTATCCGGAATCTCAATCGTCTCCCAATGTTTGCCATCGTCGCCCTTCCAGAGATGGGCCTTCATCTCCACCAGGTCGACAACGCCCTCAAACTCTGCCTCGGCACCAATCGGCAACTGGACAGGAACCGGGTTGCCTTCGAGCCGGACACGAATGCTCTCGACCGCAGCAAAGAAATCCGCCCCAACCCTGTCCATCTTGTTTATGTAGCAGATGCGGGGCACCTTGTAACGGTCGGCCTGACGCCAGACGGTCTCGGACTGAGGCTCAACGCCGGCAACGGCATCGAAGACCGCAACGGCACCGTCGAGGACCCGCAGACTGCGCTCAACTTCGACAGTGAAGTCGACGTGACCGGGCGTATCGATGATGTTGATCCAGTGATCACGCCATCCGGCTGTGGTAGCGGCTGAGGTGATCGTGATACCGCGTTCCTGCTCCTGTTCCATCCAGTCCATCACGGCTGCGCCCTCGTGGACTTCGCCGAGCTTGTAGGTCTTGCCGGTGTAGTACAGAATGCGTTCGGTGAGCGTCGTTTTGCCCGCGTCGATGTGCGCCATGATCCCTATGTTCCGGGTCCGGCTGAGCGGGTACTGACGCAGGTGCGTCAGCGCATCGTTGCTCTTTCCGTTGCTCATCTCTTCCTCAGTCGCTATGCGGTTGTCAGGTGGTGTGTTACCAGCGGTAGTGGGCGAATGCCTTGTTGGACTCGGCCATCTTGTGAATGTCTTCGCGGCGTTTTACCGCCGCGCCGGTGTTGTTACTGGCATCGAGAATCTCATTGGCCAGTCGCTCGGCCATCGCGTTTTCCTTGCGTTTGCGAGCGAACGTGACCATCCAGCGAATGGCGAGCGAATTGGCGCGGCGGGGCCGGACTTCGACCGGTACCTGGTAGGACGAGCCGCCCACGCGCCGTGAGCGAACCTCGACCTGGGGCCGGATGTTATCGACGGCCCGCTTCAAAACCGTAAGGGGATCCTGTCCAACACGGCGCTCGACGATTTCGAGTGCACCGTAGACGATCGAGCGGGCAGTTTCCTTCTTGCCATCCAGAAGGACCTTGTTGATGATCTGGCTGACCAACAGGCTGCGGTAGACCGGATCTGGTTCGATATGGCGCTTCGGCGCCGGTCCACGCCGCATCAGGAATCTCTCTTCGTTCCATAGCGGGAGCGAGCCTGCCGCCGACCCGATACTGCGGCCGCGTCGAGCGTGCCCCGGATGACCTTGTAGCGAACACCCGGCAGATCCTTTACGCGGCCACCGCGGACCAGCACGATAGAGTGCTCCTGGAGGTTGTGACCTTCGCCTGGAATATAGGCAGTCACTTCAATCCCCGAAGAGAGGCGGATACGAGCAACTTTGCGTAACGCCGAGTTTGGCTTCTTCGGCGTCACCGTATAGACGCGAGTGCATACCCCGCGGCGCTGCGGGGCGCCTGCCAGACCAGGCGTCTTTTCCTTCTTCGGCTTGGGCTTCCGGCCCTGACGGATCAGCTGCTGAACGGTCGGCACAGACCCTTCTCTCTTCTCTTCGACACACCCCGACCCGCTCATGGGTTCGGGTATTTACAGACGGACAACGCAATCACCACAGGGCGAAAACGCCAATCCAGCCACGACGTCGCCCAGAAGGCACCGAAGCACCTCCGGGACACACGGAAACGTGGCGGGGAAACCGAGGCGGAAGTATATGCGCGACCGGGACATGTTGCAAAGCGGGCGCATTCCCTGCGTGGCTCACTTCGTGCGCCGTACTTCGTATGCCGCCGCCCGTACCGGGTACCAAGTACGAAGTACGACGTACGCGAGCGAGCACAGCGAACTCACCTGCGAGCGAAGCGAGCTGAAGACTGAGAGCAAAGCGACCTGCACTAGCATCATGTCAGAGGGAGGACGCCGTCAGGACCTTCCTAATCATCTGAAGGAGGAACAACAATGCGGAAACAGAGCGGAGTGTCGATGATCCTCATCGTCCTCTTGGCATTTACGTTGCTGGCTGCGGCCTGTGGGGAAGACACCTCGGAGACGACGGCAGCGCCGGCTACCACCACAACGGCGTCTTCGGCAGAGCCTTTGAAATTCGGGATGATTCTCGTCGGACCGCAGAATGACCGGGGATGGAGCCAGGCCCACTTCGAGGCAGGCCAGTACCTCGAGGAGCAACTCGGGGCCGAGATGATCGTCCTCGACAAGGTCAACTCCGCCGATCTGCCGGACAAGACGGTCGACCAGGTTGCCCAAGACATGATCAACCGGGGCGCCCAACTGGTTTTCCTGACCTCGGACGACATGCGGGACGGAGCCCTGCTGGCCGCCGAGCTCAATCCCACGGTCCCCATGATCTGGTCCTCAGGCGATAGTGCCTGGGCAGAAGGCGAGGCGCCTGCCCCATTCGATAACCTCGGCAACATCATGGGCAGGATGGAGTTCGGCAAGATGATCGCCGGTTGTGCGGCCGGGCTCACCACCCAGACCGGTTCGATCGCTTACCTGGGTCCGCTCATCAACGACGAGACCCGCCGGTTGGTGAACTCGGCCTTCCTGGGAGCTTCCTACTGTTGGGAGAACTATCGGGGCGAAACCACCCCGCTGGAGTTCACGGTCAACTGGATCGGCTTCTGGTTCAACATCCCCGGGTTCACGCTTGACCCCACCCAGGTAGCCAACGGGTTCCTGGATGCCGGGGCCGATGTGATCATCTCCGGAATCGACACCACCGAAGCGCTCGACGTCGCCGGCCAAGCAGCCGACGCCGGTGAATCCGTCTGGGCATTGCCCTACGACTTCGACGGTGCCTGTGAACTGAAGCCCGAGATTTGTCTCGGTGTTCCGTACTTCAACTGGGGCCCCGCCTACCTGGAGGTGGCCCAGTCGGTCATAGACGGCACATTCACCGCCACGTGGCAGTGGAACGGCCCCGACTGGACCGATCTCAATAACAAGGAGACGACCGCCATTGGCTTCGTCAAGGGCGATGGGCTCTCGGCCGACAACGCGTCGACCCTCGACCAGTTCATCGCCGGCCTGGCCGACGGATCGATCAACCCGTTAGTCGGACCGCTGAACTACCAGGACGGTTCCACGTATCTGGCCGACGGCGAAACTGCCACCGATCAGCAGATCTGGTATACCAAGCAGCTCCTCGAAGGAGTGACCGGCCCAAGCGAGTAACCAACCGAAGAGGACGCCAACGACCTGGCAGGGGAAGGGCTTCTGGTCCTTCCCCTGCTCTCATGCGGAGGCAAGCATGTTCAGCAGAGCGTCGATGCGGGCTTTTCCCGCGCCGACCGCCTGAACCCTCTAGCCTGTGGCCAAGATGAGCCTCGAACTGCGAGACATCCATAAGCACTTCGGCCCGGTTCGTGCCAATGACGGCATCAACCTGACGGTTGAGGCAGGCACCATGCACGGCCTACTGGGAGAGAACGGCGCCGGAAAGTCGACCCTTATGAAGGTGCTGTCAGGTTTTCACGCTCCCGACTCCGGCGAGATCATCCTGGACGGCAAGCACATCCGAGCCTCATCCCCGCAAGATGCCATCGGCCACGGCATCGGGATGCTGCACCAGGATCCGCTGGTGTTCCTGCCCTTCTCCGTTATCGACAACTTCCTCCTGCAAAGCCCGGGAGGGCTGCGTCTCGACCGTCGCTCGGCCCGCCGGGAGTTCGAAGAGGTTTGCGAGCGTTTCCAATTCAGCCTGGACCCATCCGCCTCGACCCGGTCCTTGACGGTGGGAGAACGCCAACAATTGGAAATCGCCCGGTTGCTGTGGCTGGGAGCCCGGGTGTTGATTCTCGACGAACCGACCACCGGCATCTCGGCACCGCAACGAGTAAAACTGTTTGCGACGCTCAGGGCTCTTGCGGAGGAGGGAATGAGCGTCATCTTTGTGTCCCACAAGCTGGAGGAGGTCGAGGAGCTCTGCCAGCGGGTGACCGTCATGCGACAAGGCAAAGTTGTCGGACACGCCGAGATGCCGACCCCAGCATCGCAACTGGTCGAGATGATGTTCGGCGCGCCGGTTGAAGTTGAGGCGGCTCAGCCGATCGAACTGGGTGATCCTCTCCTCCGAGTCAAAGACCTCAGCGTCGAGGAGAGGTTGCTTTCCATCGAAGCCCTGTCACTCGATGTGCGCGGCGGAGAAGTGATCGGCCTGGCCGGGTTGGGGGGAAGCGGCCAGAACACCTTCATGCGAGCCGTCGCCGGATTGGTCTCGCCGGCCGGTGGAGAAATCACTCTGGACGGAAAACAGATCGCCGGATTGCCGTACCGGGATCTTCTCGACGTCGGAATCCAATATCTGCCCGCCGGACGCCTCGAAGAAGGCCTCGTGCAAGGGCTCAGTATCACCGAGCATTTCGTCTTGTCCGATCCCGACACGCCGTTCTTCGTTGATTGGGATGCCGCCGCCGAGCATGCAGCAAGGGCCGTGACCGCCAACTTCATCAAAGGCCGGGCCGACAGCAACGCCGAGGAGCTGTCCGGCGGCAATATGCAGCGCCTGTTGCTGGCGATGCTCCGACCGGGACTTCGGTTGCTGATGATGGAACACCCCACCCGTGGGTTGGATATCGAATCGGCCAACTGGGTATGGAGCCAGTTGCTGAGCCGACGGGAGGACGGCACGGCCATCATCTTCGCTTCGGTCGACCTCGACGAGTTGTTGCGCTACAGCAACCGGATTCTGGTGTTCTTCTCAGGAAGGGTCATCTCCGAGGTCAATGCGAGCGATACGGACGTTGAAGAACTCGGCTTCCTCATCGGTGGAAAGGTTCGGGAGCAGCAATGAGCTGGATGCGACCGCTGGGACGTGTCTTGATCCCGATCGTTGGGGCAATGGCCTTCGCCATTCTGCTGTTGCTCCTGGCCGGCGCCAATCCCTTTGAGGCTCTCGGATTACTGGTCGAAGGATCGGTGGGATCAGCCGCCAATCTCTCCGACACACTCACGGCTTGGGTGACCATGGTCCTAGCCGCGGCCGGCCTGGTGGTGACCTTCCGGGCCGGGTTGTGGAACATCGGCGTCGAGGGGCAGGTCATTGCCGGCTCGATCGCCGCAGCCTTCGCGGCTCGCACGATTGAAGGGCCGGTCGCGGTGATGATCATCCTCACCATGCTGGCCGGCCTCATCGGAGGAGGACTCTGGGGGCTGCTGGCCGGAACGCTGCGGGTCTACGGGAAGGTCAATGAGATTTTCGGTGGGTTGGGTTTGACGTTCGTCGCTACCAGCCTCACGACCTACCTGATCATTGGGCCCTGGAAAAAGGCGGGCGTGGCTTCCACCGGGGGTACCGACCCCTTCCCCCGAGATTCCTGGCTGCCGACCATCGGAACCTTGCGAGTGTCGATCGTGGCTGTGATCGTCGCTGCGCTGGCCGTGGTAGCCGTGTACTTCATGATGCGCGGCACGCGCTTTGGACTCCGACTCAAAGCGGTCGGGCAGAATCTACGAAGTGCGGTGTTGTTTGGCATCCCCAACAAGCGATACCTCCTCCTGGCCTTCATCATCGGCGGCGCCCTGGCCGGCCTGGCCGGCACCATTCGGGTGACGGGATTCCATCACAAGCTGGTACCGACGCCGTCCGGCGCGCATGGGTACCTGGGGATCTTGATCGTCCTGCTGGCCGGGTTCCAGGCAAAGTGGATCGCCCCCATCGCCTTCTTCTTTGCGGCGATTGCGGTAGGGGCCTCCCAGCTACCCCTCCAGATGGAGGTCGATTCGTCGCTGGGTGGGATTCTGCGCGGGGTGCTGGTGCTCTTCGTGCTGTTGTTCGGAGGCTGGCAAGCGCGCCGGGCCGGCGCCCGGCTGGTCGCCGATGCCGCCCCGCCGGTTGTGCCGGCGACTCCGGGAGGCGAGGGATGAACGAACTCAACACGCTCATCTTCACCGCCACCCCGCTGGTATTCGCCGTGGTCGGCGAGACTATCAGCGAGAAAGCAGGCGTCATCAACCTCTCCATGGAAGGCAGCCTCATGCTGTCGGCCATGGCCGGGTTCGTGATCGCTTTCGAAACCAACAGCCTTCTACTCGGCTTCCTGGCCGGGGCCATCGTCGGCATGCTGGTAGCCCTCCTGATTGCCTTCTCGAGCATCCGCCTGAAGCTCAACCAGGTGGCCGTCGGATTTGTGCTGTTCCAGCTCTGCGTCGATCTCAGCACCTTCCTCGGCAACGGCCACGTGCGCATAGCAGGGCCAACGGTGCAAGCCTGGTCGATCCCCCTCCTCAAGGACATCCCGGTGATCGGTCCGATCTTCTTCGAGCAGAACCTGCTGGTCTACGTCAGCTATCTGCTCGTCTTCGGAGCATGGTGGTACATGTTCCGAACGCGCCCCGGTCTCGGATTGCAGGGGGTTGGAGAACGCCCCGAGGCTGCCCATTCCCGAGGGATCCAGGTCAACCGACTTCGCTACATCTACACCGGACTTGGGGGAGCCCTCATCGGAATCGGCGGGGCCTCCTATTCGCTGTCCGTGAAGATCGGCTGGTCATTCCAACACACCCGCAACCTCGGGTGGATCGCTCTGGCCATCGTGATCTTCGGCGGTTGGCAGCCCATCCGGGCGGCGATGGGTGCCTACCTCTTCGCCGGTCTGCTTACTGCCGCCCAGTTGCTCCAAGAACCGCTCCCGGATCTTGCCCAGGTGTTGCCAACCATTCCGTTCCCGCTGATGATTCTGACCTTGGTCGTCATCTACAGCGACTGGCTGAGGAGGTTGACGGACCGATTCCCGACCTTGAGAGCGGTGTTCGCAGGCGAACCACCCACCGCCATCGGGACGGTTTTCGAGACAGACTAGGCCTCCCCCCTGCGAACGAAGTGAGCGGATAGGGGGGAGGTGGCCCGGCTCGAGAGAGCCGGGCCGGAGGGGGGCCCGGCTCCACCAACGAAAGAAGACGCCCCGGGCTCTCGCCCGGGGCGTCTTGGTGGCGCGTGATTCTTCTCAGTCCTCTTCGACGACGACCTCGGCCAGGTCGACGGTCATGTCGTCCTGTTTGCCGAGCGAAGCAAGCCACTCGGCCGGGTTGGCCGGCAGAGACTCCGATTCCCGCTCGGGGCCGGCGTCGCCAAAGATCCCCAGGGCGGAAATGGCGGCTGCGCCCGGCAGTATCGGCTGGAGGTTCTGGTAGGTCTTTGCCCCGGTTCCGGCCGGGATCAACTTGCCGATGATGACGTTCTCCTTGAGTCCGACCATGAAGTCGGACTTGCCCTGAATCGAAGCTTCGGTGAGCACCCGGGTGGTCTCCTGGAAGGAGGCAGCCGACAGCCACGAATCCGTCGCCAGGGAAGCCTTCGTGATACCCATCAGTTCTGGTCGACCTTCGGCGGGAGCCTTGCCATCGGCCACCAGGGCTTTGTTGCTCTCCCGAAATCGCTTCTCGTCAACCAACTCGGCAGGCAAGTACTCCGAATCGTGGGCATTGACGATCCGTACCCGGCGCAGCATCTGTCGCACGATCAGCTCAATGTGCTTGTCGTGGATGTCAACACCCTGAGAGCGGTAGACCTCTTGCACCTGGTCGACCAAATACTGCTGCGCGGCTCGCACGCCCTGCACCTCGAGAACTTCCTTGGGGTCAAGCGGACCCTCGGTCAAAGCAGTACCCGGGTCGATGATGTCACCATCGCCTACCCGGAGGCGAGCTCGGCGGGAGATCTTGTACTCCGCCTCGACATCCTTGTCAGACACTACGATCTTACGGCCACCTTCATCGCTCTCTTCGAGGCGAATGGCTCCGCCCGCTTCGGAAAGCACAGCTTTGCCCTTGGGAGCGCGAGCTTCGAAGAGCTCAACCACCCGGGGCAGGCCGTGGGTGATGTCCTCGCCAGCCACGCCACCAGTGTGGAAGGTACGCATGGTGAGCTGCGTTCCAGGTTCACCGATCGACTGGGCAGCCATGATGCCGACGGCTTCGCCCATCTCAACCGGCTTGCCGGTCGCCAGGCTCAACCCGTAACACATGGCACATACCCCTATGGGGGCGTCGCAGGTGAGCACCGACCGGACCCGAACGGTGTCGACCCCTTCGGCTTGCTCGAGCGCTAGCTGCTCCGATCGCCGGATCAAGGTCCCTGCCCGGAGCTTCACACCTTCATACGTCTCGACCAGCTTTCGGTCGATCTTCACGTCATCGGCCAGAACCCGACCAAATACCCTGCTCCGCAGATTCCGGATGGACCGTCCGTCCGTGCGGATCGTCAGGCGGATTCCGCGATCCGTTTCGCAGTTCTCCTCCTTGATGATCACTTCCTGACTGACGTCGACGAGACGCCGCGTCAGATAGCCGGAGTCGGCGGTACGCAGTGCCGTGTCGGCCAGACCCTTGCGGGCGCCGTGCGTCGAGATGAAATACTCGAGCACCGACAGGCCTTCACGGAAGTTGGAGATGATTGGCCGCGGAATGATGTCACCCTTTGGGTTGGCAACCAGACCACGCATGCCGGCAATCTGACGGGCCTGCATGATGTTCCCACGAGCACCCGAACGGATCATCATGTCGATGGGATTGAACTTCTCTGCCTTGAGCGTCAGCTCCATCGCGTCTTTGACCCGATCGGTGGCCTCGGTCCAGATCTCGATCAGCTCTTGACGGCGCTCATCGTCGGTGATGATGCCCTTCTGGTACTGTTCTTGAACCCGGTCGGCCCGTGCCTCGAATTCTTCGAGGATCTCGGCCTTGTTGGCCGGAGTCTTCACATCTTCCAGGCCGATGGTCAAGCCGGCCTTGGTGGCGTAGTGGAAACCAAGGGTCTTGATGGAATCGAGCACCGACTGAATTTCGCTCTTGTTATAACGTTCGATGATCTCTTCGATCAGTCGACGCACGTCCGACTTGAAGATCACCGCATTTACGTAGGGGAAGTCGCTGGGGAAAGCCTGGTTGATGATCGCGCGACCCACGGTGGTTTCGAAGGTCTTGGTGCCGTCGACCGGCTCTTCGGTGATCAACCCATGCAGTGACCGCGCCAGATTCTCGTGCATCTCCGCCGATCCGGCCAGATCGCCCACCCGAATCTTGACAGGAGCGTGCAGGGACAGGTCTCCGGCTTCGTAGGCCATGAACGCCTCGTCGACGTCAGAGAAGTAGCGGCCGGCTCCCTTGGCGTCTTCTACCAGTTCAGACAGGTAGTACACACCAATGACCATGTCCTGGCTCGGTGTGACAATGGGTCGTCCACTGGCCGGCGACAACACGTTGTTGGCCGACAACATCAGTATCCGGGCTTCGGCTTGTGCTTCCGCCGACAGCGGAAGATGGACGGCCATCTGGTCCCCGTCGAAGTCCGCGTTGAATGCCTCGCACACCAAGGGATGAATCTGAATCGCCTTGCCCTCGACCAGGACGGGCTCGAACGCCTGAATGCCCAGACGATGCAACGTCGGCGCCCGGTTGAGGAGCACTGCGTGCTCCTGGATGACGTCGGCGAGAATGTCCCACACCTGCGGGCGCTGCCGCTCAACCATCCGCTTGGCGGATTTGATGTTCTGCGCAACGTCCTTGTCGACGAGACGCTTCATGACGAAAGGCTTGAAAAGCTCCAGGGCCATGACCTTCGGCAGGCCGCACTGATGCAGCTTCAGCTGAGGGCCAACCACGATGACGGAACGGCCGGAGTAGTCCACCCGCTTACCCAGTAGGTTCTGGCGGAAGCGCCCTTGCTTTCCCTTCAGCATGTCGGAGAGCGATTTGAGCGGCCGGTTGCCTGGGCCGGTCACTGCCCGGCCGCGGCGTCCGTTGTCGAAAAGGGCGTCAACCGCTTCCTGCAACATCCGCTTCTCGTTGTTGACGATGATTTCCGGCGCTCCGAGATCGAGCAGTCGCTTGAGCCGGTTATTGCGATTGATGACCCGGCGATAGAGATCGTTCAGGTCTGACGTCGCGAAGCGACCACCGTCGAGCTGCACCATCGGACGCAACTCCGGAGGGATCACCGGCACAGTCTCGAGGATCATCGCCTGGGGCGAGTTGTTGCCCTCCCAGAAAGGCTTGACAACCTTGAGCCGTTGCGTGGCCCGTTGCCGCTTTTGGGCCGAATTAGCGCTGAGGTCCTCCTGCAGCTGCTCCATCTCGGCATCGAGGTCGAGTCGGATCAAGAGATCCTTGATCGACTCGGCACCCATCCCACCCGAGTAGTAGCCGTCGTAGCGATCCACGATCTGACGCCACAGGGGCTCGGATTCGATCAGCTTCTTGGGTGCCATCGTGCGAAATGTGTCGAAGGCTTCTTCGACGAGGTCGGCTTCCCGCTCGGCCCGATCTTCACGCTCGCGGATTTCCTTCTCAACTTCGCGCCGGCGAGCAGAGATCTCCTGAGCTTTTGCGCCACCTTCTTCCATTTGGGTGAGCTCTTGTTCCAGCCGCTCGAGCCGACCAGACTTCCACTCGTCGAATTCTTCGCGAATGACCAGGATCTCCGCGTGCAGATTCTCCTCGAGTTCGGGCAGTTCCTTCTGGCGCTTTTCATCATCGACATGCGTGATCAGGTACGCCGCGAAGTAGATGACCTTCTCGAGCTCCTTCGGAGACATGTCCAGCAAGTAGCCGAGACGGCTGGGAACGCCCTTGAAGAACCAGATGTGGGTGACGGGGGCAGCCAGCTCAATGTGGCCCATCCGCTCCCGACGAACCTTGGCCCGGGTGACTTCAACGCCACAACGCTCACACACGATGCCGCGATAGCGGATCCGCTTGTACTTTCCGCAGTAGCACTCCCAGTCTTTCTGCGGACCAAAGATGCGCTCGTCGAACAGACCATCCTTCTCGGGTTTCAAGGTCCGGTAGTTGATGGTCTCGGGCTTCTTGACTTCGCCATAGGACCAGGCACGAATCTGATCGGATGTAGCGAGGCTGATCTTCAGTTCATCGAAGAGCTGCTGCACGGCGCTCCTTCCAGGTGGTCACGGCCGCTGTATCTGTTTTTGGTTAGGCGTCGATTTCTGATTCCCGGCGCTCCGGTCGAGAGAGATCAATTCCGAGGGATTCCGCGGTGCGGAACACGTCCTCGTCGAGCTCACGCAATTCGATTTCCTCACCGGCCGAGAGCATCTCGACGTTGAGGCAAAGGCTCTGCATCTCCTTGACCAGCACCTTGAAAGACTCCGGTATCCCGGGCTCGGGGATGTTCTCACCCTTGACGATGGCCTCATAGACCTTCACCCGGCCGGCTACGTCGTCGGACTTGATAGTCAGCAGCTCCTGCAGGGCATACGCAGCGCCGTATGCCTCCAGGGCCCAGACTTCCATCTCACCAAACCGCTGGCCACCGAACTGTGCCTTGCCGCCGAGCGGTTGCTGGGTGATCATCGAATACGGGCCCGTGGACCGGGCGTGGATCTTGTCGTCCACCAGGTGAACGAGTTTCAAGATGTAGATTTGCCCCACCGTGATGCGTGTATCGAACTGCAGGCCGCTCCGTCCGTCGTAAAGGAAGGCCTTGCCGGCCTCGTTCACCAGTTGGTCGCCATCCCGGTTGGGAAGACTGTTGGCAAGAACGTCGGCGATCTCACCTTCTCGGGCGCCGTCGAACACCGGCGTGGCCACCCGGGTCCACGGTTTCGCGCCGATTGCTGCAGGGCTGGCCGACTCGAAGGGAGCCCATCCCTGACCGGCTGCCCATCCGAGGTGGGTCTCGAGGACCTGACCGAGGTTCATGCGAGAGGGCACGCCCAACGGCGAGAGGATGATGTCGACCGGAGTCCCATCCTCCATGAACGGCATGTCCTCTTCCGGAAGAATCTTGGCAATGACGCCCTTGTTCCCGTGGCGACCGGCGAGCTTGTCGCCTTCTGAAATCTTGCGCTGCTGGGCGACATGGACCCGCACGAGCTCGTTGACACCCGGTTTGAGGTCATAGCCCTCAGAACGGCGCAAGACCTTCACGTCGGTGACTTTGCCGGCCTCTCCGTGCGGTACCTTGAGCGAGGTGTCACGTACTTCCCGTGCCTTCTCTCCGAAGATGGCCCGCAACAGGCGCTCTTCAGGGGTCAGCTCGGTCTCGCCCTTCGGGGTCACTTTGCCGACCAGGTAGTCGCCCGGCCCGACTTCTGCCCCGATGCGAATGATGCCGTTCTCGTCGAGGTCGTGAAGGACTTCCTCGGCGACATTGGGAATGTCGCGGGTGATCTCTTCCGCCCCGAGCTTTGTATCGCGTGCCTCGATCTCGTGCTCCTCGATGTGAATCGAGGTCAGCACGTCATCTTTGACCAGACGCTCGGAGATGATGATGGCGTCCTCGTAGTTGTGACCCTCCCAAGGCATGAAGGCGACCAGCAGATTCCGGCCGAGGGCCAACTCACCCTGATCTGTGCTGTGCCCGTCGGCCAGCACGTCGCCTTTCACCACCTTGTCGCCGACCCTCACGAGGGCCTTCTGATTCATACAGGTGCCCTGGTTTGAGCGGATGAACTTCAATACGGGGAAGTTGTGCTTGGCGTTGGTGCCCGTCTCCTTGACCACGATGTTGTCTCCGTCGACGTCGACCACTTCACCGGAAACCGTACTGATCACCATGTCACCCGAATCCTTGGCTGCGCGGGCTTCCACTCCCGTACCGACGAGCGGGGCCTCGGCTCTGAGCAGCGGAACGGCCTGGCGTTGCATGTTGGATCCCATGAGCGCCCGGTTGGCATCGTCGTGCTCGAGGAACGGGATGAGCGCCGTGGCGATCGAAACGATCTGCTTCGGTGACACATCCATATAGTCGACCTCTTTCGGCGGCACCTGATCGATCTCGCCGCCACCGCCGGCTTTTCGGACCAGTACACGGTCGTTGACAAAATGCCCGCTCCCGTCCAGAGGAGCATTCGCCTGAGCAATCACGAAACGCTCTTCCTCGCTGGCAGTCAGGTAATCAACCTTGGTGGTAACGGTGCCGTTCTCGACTTTCCGGTAGGGCGTTTCAATGAAGCCGTACCGGTTGACTCGCGCGAAGGTTGCCAGCGACCCGATCAGACCGATGTTTGGGCCTTCCGGTGTCTCGATCGGACACATCCGACCGTAGTGCGACGGGTGAACGTCCCGAACTTCGAACCCGGCCCGCTCTCGGGAGAGCCCGCCGGGTCCGAGCGCCGAGAGACGACGTCGGTGCGTCAGCCCTGCGAGAGGGTTCGGTTGATCCATGAACTGACTGAGCTGGCTCGATCCGAAGAACTCGTTGATAGCGGACACCACCGGCCGGATGTTGATCAGGCTCTGCGGGGTGATCGCCTCAGGATCCTGGGTGGTCATGCGCTCACGCACAACCCGTTCGAGACGGGTCAGACCTACCCGTACCTGATTCTGGATCAGTTCTCCGACCGTACGAATGCGACGATTGCCGAAGTGATCGATATCGTCGGTCTGCACGGGCACCTCAGTACCCGCCGAGGTGGTGAAGGTCTTCGCCCCCGCATGCAGGTGCACGAGGTAGCGAATCGAGTCCAGGATGTCGTCGTCGGTCAGGAGACCCTGCTCTTCCGGGTTGTAGTCCGTCGGTATCGGCCAGCCGAACTTCTGATTCATTTTGTAACGCCCGACCCGTGTCAGGTCATAGCGCTTGGGATTCTTGAAGAGGGTCTGGATCAGCCCGCGGGCCGACTCTACCGTGGTGGGCTCACCAGGCCGCAGCTTGCGATACAGGTCCAGGAGCGCCTCTTCCTTGTCGGCCGCGGTGTCACGCGCCAGCGTGTTCTTGATCGATTCGGCGCCGTTGAAGAGGTCGAGGATCTCTTCATCCGAGTCGGCGATCCCGAGGGCGCGCAGAAAAGCGCTGACGTATTGGCGACGCTTGCGGTCAACGCGAACACCGATCGTGTCTCGTTTATCGGTGTCGAACTCCAACCAGGCTCCCCGACCGGGAATCAGCTTGGTCGTGAAGATCTCACGATCAGAGGTCTTGTCCGGCGTGCTGTCGAAATACACACCGGGTGAGCGAACCAGCTGGCTGACCACCACGCGCTCGGTGCCGTTGATGATGAACACACCGTTTTCCGTCATGATCGGAAAATCACCCAGGAACACTTGCTGTTCTTTGATCTCGCCGGTCTTGCGGTTGACGAATCGAGCAGTCACGAACAAGGGCCGCGAGAAGTGGGCGTCGCGCTCCTTACATTCCTCGAGCGTCCTCGGAGGGTCACCGAATCGATGGTCGGTCAACTCCAATGCAAGTTCACCGGTGAAATCCTCGATCGGCGATATACCCTCGAAGATCTCTTTGAGACCTTCCTCGATGAACCAGTCGAACGATTCGTATTGAACTGCGAGAAGATCGGGTAGCGGAAGTACTTCGGGGATTTTGCCAAAAGAGAAGCGGTCGGCGACGCGCGAAGACAAATGATACTCCTTGGGCCCTGGGATGGTTGCAGACGACGAAACACCAGGTTAGCACGCGACTAACCAGGCGACAACCACATATCTACAACCACAACCGACTGCCCGGCTGCGGGGCTTGTGACGTAGAACCTACCCCATTTCGGATGGTCAGGTCAAGGGTTGAGGCCGGGCCAAAGCCCGGCGTACGTCGTACTTCGTGCCTTGCTTCGTACCGAACCGATCGCCAAACGTACGAAGTAGAAGTACAAGTACAAGGCACGAAAGCCCCCGGCGTCAGCCGGGGGCTTTCCGTCGGCGTAGCCGACCTGGGCTACTTCAGCTCCACTGAGGCGCCTGCGCCCTCGAGTTGCGCCTTGGCCTTCTCGGCGGTCTCTTTGTCAACGCCTTCGAGCACTGCGCTCGGGGCGTTGTCGACCAGATCCTTGGCCTCTTTCAAGCCGAGGCTGGTCAACGACCGGACCTCTTTGATGGTCTGGATTTTCTTGTCGCCGGCGGCAATCAGCATGACGTCGAACTCGTCCTTCTCTTCCTCCGCAGGGGCAGCCGCTCCGGCCGCGGCAGGAGCTGCCATGGCCATGGGTGCGGCGGCCGTTACGTCGAACCTCTCCTCGAACAAGTCGAGGAACTCCTTGAGCTCGAGAACGGTCATCTCTTCAAAGACGGCCAGGAGCTCGTCTGTCTTCATCTTCGCCATGGTGTCTATTCCTCCTCGGCGGTGTCGTCGGATCCGTCGGCGGGTGCTGCGGCAGCATCCGCCTTTGCCGAACTCTTTTCGGCCTTGGCCTTGGGAGCGGCTCTCTTCTTGGGTACAGGCTTGTCGGTTGCCTTGGTATCCGAGGCAGATTCGACCACCGCGGCCGGAGCCTCCTCAGCCACAACCTCAGCGACCTCCTCGACCACCGCGGCCGGAGCCTCCTCAGCCACAACCTCAGCGACCTCCTCGACCACCGCGGCCGGAGCCTCCTCAGCCACAACCTCAGCGACCTCCTCGACCACCGGTTCGGCAACTGCGACGGGGGGTTCTTCGACCTCCGGCGCTTCTGCTTCTTTCTTCTCCAGCAGTTGACCAAACATCGACGCAGCGTCACGCACCTTGGAAACCAGCATTCCGGCAAACTTGGACAACGGAGCTTTGAAACCACCGGCGATCCTGGCGAGCAGGACCTCCCGCGGCTCGAGATCAGCCAATCGAGAGATCGTCTCGGGTGGCAACAAGAGCCCTCCGAAGATCCCTCCCTTGATGATCAGCCTGTCGTGATCGGACGCGAAGTCACGCAAGATCTTGGCGACCGGAACCGGATCGGCGTTGGCGAACGCAAGGGCAGTCGGTCCAACTAGAAGCTCCGGGAGGCCCTCGGGAGACATGCCTTCAACAGCCCGCCGCGCCAGCGACATCTTCACGACCCGGTACTCGCCCTGTACTTTCCGCACACTCCGCCGCAGCTCTTGCTGCTCGGCGACGGTCAACCCGCGGTACTCGGTAACGAACGTAGCCTGCGCTTCGTCGAGCTGCTCTCGTATCTGTTCAACTGCCTGGACCTTCTCTGGTCTTGGCATTACTTCTCCTCATTAAAACGGGGGCCCTCGCCGAAGACGAATGGCCCCTTGTGGGGTCCAACCTGCGCAGGCGGGAGTTTCCCTTTCAGCCCCGTTGGGCACCGGCGGTCTTCGGCCGAGGTATTGGAGTTGTGAACGGGACAGTACCACGCTTCGCTCTTACTCCGTATTCCGCACTTCGTATCTTGTGTACCTGGCTGGCCTTGGGTACGAAGTACGTGCCAGAGGCACCAGCCTGCCAAAACGAGTAGACACCGGGCCCCCTATGCGCGACACTCCGATTGACAACTCAACGTTTTGCTTTGGGGGTCCTTGTCCAAGGGTGGTTGTCAACCGCCCCCACCCAAGACCGAGGCACGAACGGGCACCGGTGTCACTCCGGCGATACGACAGCCCCTACCCTGTCGGCGCCGTGGAGAGGCAGCGGGACGGCCTTCGCACCGCCGTCCGTCCTGGCTCCCGTCATGGAGCCGCCGAGCCATCGCTCGAGAACGAGGACCCCCAAACTCTGCCTCCGCCCTGGGAACGAAGTGAGCGAACTGGGGCGAGGTATCGACCGCCTGGGCTCGACGGAGGGGATTGGTTCCCACCAACGAAGCGTCGTCCCGCGGTAGGAAGTACGAAGTAGGAGATACGGGCGCCTCTTCGGCGGCCTACAACAGCTTTCCCACGTCCACCGTCACTCCGGGGCCCATCGTCGACGAGACCGACAGGTTACGGACGAACCGCCCCTTGGATGACGAGGGACGCGCTCTGACGATCTCCGCGCTGAGCGCCGACAGGTTTTCATCGAGTTGCTCATCGGTAAAGGAGACCTTGCCAATCGGAGCATGCACATTGCCGTACCGGTCGTTGCGATACTCGATTCGGCCAGCCTTGAACTCTTCTACGGCCTTGGCTACGTCGAAGGTGACCGTACCCGCCTTCGGGTTAGGCATCAGGCCGCGGGGTCCCAGCACCCGCCCCAGCTTGCCGACTTCGGCCATGAGATCGGGGGTCGCGATTGCGACCTCAAAGTCGAGGGCTCTCCCGCCTTGGATCTCTTCTACCAGTTCTTTTCCGCCGACAACGTCCGCCCCGGCTGCTTCCGCTTCACGCACTTTGTCGCCTTGAGCGAAGACCGCTACCCGGACATCCTTGCCGGTGCCGTGCGGCAAGCTGACCGTGCCGCGTACCAGTTGATCGGCCTTGCGGGCATCGATGCCCAGTCTGAAGACGGCTTCAACGGTTTCATCGAATTTGGCGTAGGACATTGACTTGACCAGCTGCACTGCTTCGGCGGCTGGATACGAGATGGTCGCGTCGAAACGCTTGAAACCGTCGTTGTATTTCTTGCCGTGTTTCGGCATGGTTCCTCCTGTGGTTCAAACGGCCCGGACGTTTCGCCCGAAGCCTCCCATTCCTCAGACGGCACTTCGTGCCGTCGTACTTCGTATTTCGTACTTCGTATTTCGACACCAGCGTTCTACCGGATACGAAGTACTAGGTACACAGTACGGGTTGATCGCCTTCGGCGATCAACCTTCGACAGTTATTCCCATCGAACGGGCGGTTCCGGCAATGATCTTCATCGCCCCTTCGATGTCATTGGCGTTCAGATCGACCATCTTCGTCTCAGCGATCTGCCGAACTTGATCTCTGGTGACCGATCCCACCTTTTCCTTATGGGGCTCCGCAGAGCCCTTTTCCAACCGGGCTGCCTGTCGGAGCAGCACCGCCGCCGGGGGCGTCTTGGTGACGAAGGTGAAGCTTCGATCTTCGTAGATCGAGATCTCGACCGGGACGATGGTGCCCGTCTGGCTCTCCGTGGCAGCGTTGTAAGCCTTCACGAAGTCCATGATGTTGACCCCGTGCTGACCAAGCGCCGGACCAACCGGCGGCGCCGGACTGGCCTGACCGGCCGGGATCTGTAACTTCAAGATGGCTGCGAGCCGTTTTCTACCCATGTCAAGTCCTCGGTTATCAGTATTCAGTCATCAGTTTTGTCGGTCATCAGCCGCCAGTCTGATGACTGACAACTCTTATTGCTTTTGTATGTCCCCAAAACCCAACTCGACCGGGGTATCCCGACCGAAGATATTGACCAGCACGGTCACCTTCTGCTGGTCGATGTTCATGTCCTCGATGACACCGTTGAAATCGGCGAAGGGTCCGGTGACAACCCGTACGTTCTCGCCGATCTCCCAGGCTGGCTTGAAGCGCGGCGCTTTCTTCTTTTCTTCCTCTTCCTGAACCCCCAGGAAACGCTCTATTTCACGCCGGGCGAGCGGAGTGGGCTTGATACCCGATCCGACGAAGCCGGTCACGCCAGGGGTGTTGCGAACGGCGTACCAAGAGTCGTCATCGAGGTACATGCGCACCAGAATGTACCCGGGAAAGACTTTCTTCGGAGTGGTGACCTTCTTGCCACCCTTGAACTCGACGACGTCCTCCATCGGAATCGCCACCTCGAAGATCCGATCCTCCATGTGCATCGATCGGGTCCGGGTCTCGAGGTTGGCTTTTACCTTGTTCTCATACCCGGAGTACGAATGAATAACGTACCAGTCGCCGGGTAGGTCATAGGGGCTTATCGGACGGGCAGCTTCTTCGGCTTCTTCGGCTTCTTCGGCTTCTTCGGCTGCCTCGGCTGCCTCGTCGACCTCTAGATCTTCCTCGTGCTGTTCTTCAACCATTTCGACCATTTCGATCAATTCCTCGCTAGGAGGAGTAGGACCCCTTCCTTGAACACGAAATCCAATCCAAAAACAAACAGCGTTACGGCAGCGCTGGTGATGACCGTAACAGTTGTAAACGCCACCATCTGCTCTCGCGACGGCCAGGAGACTCGTTTCAGCTCGATCCGGACCTCCCGGAGGAACTTACCCAAGCGAGCGAAGAAGCCCAATTGCTCTTGACCCTTTTGCGGTCGCCGCTGGGGGCGGCGCTTTCCTTGCTTCTTCTGAAGACGCTCTTCGCGCTCTTGAAGTCGGCGCATCTCACGGTTCATACCAACACCTTTTCGTTTCGACCGGCAGGGGTGGAGGGACTCGAACCCACAACCTCCGGTTTTGGAGACCGGCGCTCTAACCAACTTCGAGCTACACCCCTAGGGATCCAACGTGACGGGCAAGTATACGGTCCCGCGAAATTGGCTGTAAAACCCCGGTCAACTAGCCGGCCGTAGCCGGTGACGTCCCAATAATGCCATAGCTGCGCCGACAACCACTACTGAGGCAATCACAACCACCGGATCAAACCTCCGATGGTCTTCCGTAAGGGGCCGGCTGAGGTTGGCCATCACCCTCAAAACAAGGCCGGGCGGAGCGGCCTCTTTCGAATCCCGCATCGACCGTAAGACCCGCGAGAGCATCCGGTAGTTGGCGACTTCCGCCTGACATGGCAGGCAAGCTTCGAGGTGCTCTTTGGCGCGAGGTTTGAACGGGCGATCGCTCATCACATGCTCGGGGACCCGGAACCGGACGAACTGATGCTGCAAAGTGCTTCTCACCGCTCCTCCTCTGGTTCATGCAACTGCTCTCGCAGGTTGAGATGAGCGCGGTGCAAACGGACTTTGGCGGCAGTCACGGTGATACCAAGCGATTCGGCCACCTCGTTGTGGGTCCATCCATATATGTCCTTGAGGACAACAACGGAGCGTTGGGCGTGATTGAGATTGCCGAGGGCAGCTGAAAGTTTTCGCCGCAATTCGACAGTCTCGCCGGCCCGTTCGGGATCGGAGCCCCGCCTGGGGTCTGCAGTCTCCGGAGACTCATCGAGCGAGAGCGCGGCATGACGGGTCTTCCGCTTCTTCAGGGTCCAAGCGGCATTGACCGTGATCCGATGAAGCCAGGTCGAGAAGGCCGCGTCACCCCGGAAACGGGGCAGGGCCCGCCACGCCCTGATGAACGCCTCCTGGGAGACGTCGGCAGCGAGTTCGCGATCGACGACAAGTCGCAGGGCCAAACCAAACACCTCGTGCTGATGAGCTTCCACCAATTTCTCGAAGGCCTCGCTGCTTCCCTCCTGGGCTCGGGCAACGAGCGCTTCAATCTCATCCGGTTCGACCCTTTGGGGCTTCATCGCGTTACGTCCTCAGGACGACCATAGCGGCCGACATTCGCTCGGCGCCTCCGGAAGCGACGCGCACCTTGAGACTGGCCTGCCGACCGTCATCGCTTTCGACCACGCCGGATACGGCAGCCTGTTGGCCGGGACGCAGCGGAAGGCGGAACCGAAATCGAGCCTCGGCGAGCGGAAGTGGGTGTTCGACCATTCGGGCCCCGGTCTGCGTCGCCCACGCCGCCATGAGCAATCCGTGGACGACAACCCCAGGGAGACCGGCGGCAAGTGCGGCATCGTGGTCGAAGTGGATCGGATTCCAGTCCCGGGTTGCCCCGGCGTACCGGACCAAGTCGGATCTGCTCGCCGACTTCCACATGTCGTCGAGCTCCTCTCCCACCCCCGGAAACACGGTTGGCCGGGAAAAGTCGTTGCGGGCCCGCGCCTCGACCGGCGGTTCCGATTCCTCCTCGGACAAGGAGTCTGGAGACTCGGACGACATCAGGAACGTAGACCCGGAATCGAGGATTCGTTCGCCTGCGGCGTTGTCAACGGTCGCGGAGAAGGTGACGAAGCTGGCCGATCCACGGGTTCGTACCCGCTCAACCGTCCCCCGCACCGACAGGGCATCCTCGATCATCCAGGGCAGATGCCAGCGGAACGTTTGATCGGCATGGACGAGTACCCGCGTGTAGGGAGCCACATCTCGGCTTTCAAGCAGGGCCGGGGCAACTGCGAACAGAGCCACCGACGCGAAGGCCGGGGGGGCGAAACGAGTCCAGCGAGGAGTGTCATCACCCGTGGCGAGTACATACTCGGCCACCTTGTCCGAGCAGACCCGCAACGGGTGCGGACCGTAGGCTCTCCCCGTCAATGACTCGAGCGGCATCGGTTCCCTCCTTACAACTTCAGGGCGGGCAAAGCCCACCCTGAAGCCAAAGACCCGCTACTCCACCCGCAGGTATCTTCGAAACCGCACGCTAGCAGCCCGCCCGGGTCCGACCGCCGGAGAACGTCAGCGAGTTTCGCGGTGGTTGGTGTGCGTGCGGCACCAGGGACAGTACTTCTTGAGTTCCAGTCGGTCCCTGGTGTTCGTTTTGTTCTTGGTTGTCACATAATTGCGCCGCTTGCACTCGTCACAGGCAAGAGTCAGTGGCGGTCGTTTGTCACTGGGCATGTTCGCTCACTCGTTTCACTCGTTCGCAGTACCTAAGTACTCAGTACTCAGTACTCAGTACTCAGTACTCAGTACTCAGTACCCGGTACTAGGTACTAGGTACGAGGTACTAGGTGCCCTCCGGGCTATTTCAATATTTTGGTGACGGTTCCGGCTCCAACCGTCCGGCCACCCTCACGAATCGCGAACTTCTGACC
>JAOTUY010000045.1 GCA_029863625.1 Acidimicrobiia bacterium | reverse complement strand
ACGAAATGCGAGAGCCCGGCCTGACGCAGTCGTTCACCGTCCAGCACCGGCAACATTCTCACATCGCCGATCAGGAACCCACTGACCAGGGCCGCGGCAGGTTCCTCGCCGTAGAAACCCAGACCGCCCGCCAGCCGATCCCGTACTGCGTTGCCGACCCGGAAGAGCGGATCGCCGGCCGGTCCGAGCGGAGTCACCCGTCGGGCGGTAATCCTGCCGGCGTAGGCATCCCCCCGGGCGTAACCCGGGGACCGGCGGGCGGTTCCGTCGACCTGCACCCGCTCATGCGCCGCCACGTCGACCCGGTCCGTGAGTCCAATCAGCAAGGGCGCGCCCTGCCACTCGACCCACCTTCCCTGCTGCCGGAGATGAGTGGGTTGCATGAGAAACCAGTCGCCGTTGCGACCGGGCCGGACGTCATCGAGGGCCCACCCGGCCACCCGGACCGGCCCGTCGAGTGCAGGAGCCGACAGGGTCGCCTGATCATCGCTGGCTGCCAGCGTCCCGGACACCGAACCTCCAATCAGGCAGGCGGCCAGAACCAGGGCTCCCCCACGCCGGCGCCAGACGACCCCCACCATCCCAACCAGGACTGCAACGAGGATGCCCATCCACCCGGTAGCTCTACCAGCACTCGCCCCCACCCACACCAGTCCTCCCGCGGTCAGCGCCAACCGTTCCGGACCGGAGGGAAGGCGAAGACGCTCAACAACGGAGATCACCGCAAGACCAGTGCCTCTCGCAGGCCTGCCAGCTTCCCTTCTCCAATGCCGGGCACGTCGAGCAAATCCTCCACGCTGCTAAACGGGCCATGCTCTATGCGGTACTCAAAAATGCGCGCGGCCAGCACGGGACCAACCCCCGGCAAGGCCTCGAGATCGGCGGCGGTCCCGTGGTTCACGTCTACCAACCCATCGTCGCCGTTGGGGATGCCGGCCCGACCAACGATCGGCGCTCCCTTGACCGGGACCGTCACCTGATCCCCGTCGTCAACGGTGGCGGCCAGGTTCAGGACAGAAAGATCCGCAACGGCAAGGGCACCGCCGGCCGCGGCAACAGCATGGGCAACCCGATCCCCGGTTCGCAACGTCACCAATCCGGGCGACCGGACGGCGCCGGCGACGTGGACGGTGATCGAGCTGATATCGATCGCGGGGGATTCCCCCGCTCCGACGGTCTGGTTGGGAGCGATCGCCACCGGAGGAGGATCGACGGTCGGGGCACCCAGAAAGGCACCGGCAAGTCCGGCACAGGCCAGCACTGCCACTGCCATCAAGATGTGTACTCGTTGCACAACCGGCCCTCAGCCTTTCCATCCAGAGTCCTTGTATCAGCTGGCAGCGACAGGTTGAAGTAGGTTGCGGCTGAGTAACGTGTCGCGCACTACCGAATCGGCTTCTTGGAGGACAGCATGGACCGGTACCGCATCAACCCCGGGCAGGCGGTCAACCTTGCCCAGTGGGACCCGGCAGATCGGAGCGAATTCGAGGGCGACAAGGATGCAGGCCGGCTCGCCACGAAGGAGCTCAACAATCGAATGGAAGAGCTTCAAGAGCTGCTGTATGCAGAGGGCAAGCACAAGATCTTGATCGTCCTGCAGGCCATGGACTCCGGCGGCAAGGACGGGACCATCCGTCACGTGTTCGACGGCACCAACCCGCAGGGCGTCAAGGTGGCAAGCTTCAAGAAGCCCACCGAAAAGGAACTCGCCCACGACTACCTGTGGCGCATCCACCGGGCCACTCCCGGGACCGGGGAAATAACGATCTTCAACCGCAGCCACTACGAGGACGTGCTTGTGGTCCGGGTCCACAACCTGGTCCCTCCCGAGGTGTGGGGTAGGCGGTACGACCACATCAATGCGTTCGAGCAGATGCTGGCGGATGAGGGCACCACGATCTTGAAGTTCTATCTCCACATCTCGAAGGACGAGCAGAAGAAGCGACTTCAGGCGCGCTTGGACGAACCTCACAAGCGATGGAAGTTCGCCAAGGGTGATCTCGCCGAGCGGGAACGCTGGCATGAATACATCGAGGCGTTCGAGGCTATGTTGTCGAAGACCAGCACGGTGGCTGCCCCCTGGTATGTGATACCGGCCGATCGCAAGTGGTACCGAAACCTGGTGATCTCGAAGATCCTGGTCAGGACGCTCGACAATCTGGACATGCACTATCCCGAACCCGAGGACGACCTCGCAGGCATCATCATCGAGTAGCCGTTGCCCGGGTTCGACAACCTGAGATCGTCACCATCGACCAAACGGTTGGTCTTGTTGAACCCTCGTTCCGATTCAGCCTGTCTGTCGCAGATCTCGCCGCTGGAACAACACAACGGACAAAGCCACCAATACCACGGTCAAACCGGTCAAAACCGCCGCATCGCCCCATCTCATCCCGTTCACCAGCGGGTGGCTGTTGAGGTAGTAGTTGAAAGGCGTCCACCTGGCCCAAGCGGCCAGAGTGTCGTTGAGCGACGCGAAAGAGTTGACCAGATGGAAAACCAGGGCGACTCCGACCGTTCCGAAGACGGCAACCTTGACCCGGCCGGTGGCGGCGCTCAAGGCCAACGCCAGGGCGCCAAAGGCCAGACCAACCAAGGTCGCCAGGAATGAAGTGGCGGCGATGTTGCCCACCCCAATGCCCAGCCCGCCGATCAGCGATCCCAACCACACTCCGGCGAAGGTGAAGAACCCGACCGCAATGGCGTAGACCACCATCGCCCAGGCCTTTTCCAACAAAACCCGGGAACGCTTGATCGGGTTGGCGAGCAGCAGACCCATGGTGCTGTCCTGTTCTTCCCCTGCCAGAGCCTGGGCTCCGATGACGACTGTGACCACCATGACCGCGATGGGAGCCATCAGGCCGAACGTCTCGACCTCGTAGAAGCCCTCGGCCGTGCTCATGCTGCCGCCCCCGGCTCCCACGAACGCATACAGCTCTTTGGGAATCTGGTCGGCAAAACTCAACAGGGTCTTATCCATCAGACCGTAAAGCGGACCCATCAACACGCCCATCACGAAGAACATCAGGTACGCAGTGATGATCAGCAGCCCCTGATGTTCGGAAGCGGTCTTAATCCAGATCCGGGAAACGCGAGTGGCCCCGGCCAGCCGGTCGACGACCTTCTGGGTCATCGGGTTGGCACGCAAGCGGTCCAACAGCGTGACACCCACGTTCTGGCCTCTGAGGTCACGACGGTTGACCCCGACCAGGGCGATTGCGGCCAGAACGACCGAGGCCACCAGCAGCACGCTCAGATCGCCCCACTGGATCCCATTGATCACCGGCTGACCATTGTCGAAGTAGTTCCAGGGGAATGCTTTGGCAACGTTCTCCCATCCCTCGATGATGGGGAAGATACCGACCGCAACGAACCCGAGAGCCATCACCCCGGCGGTAACACCCGACGCCAAACCTCGTTTGCCGGTCCAGGCGCCGATCGCCATAGCCAGGAAGCCGTAGAAGATGGCGTTGACGAACAGGTGAAGCGCATAAGCCCCCATCTGCATGCCGCCCATCCGAACATCCAGGATCCCGGCGACCAGCGGAGCGGTGCCCCACAGGGCCAGCGCCCCCAGACCGACTAGCAGAAGCATCGAGGCCGCCTTGGAGACGAGCACGTTGGTGCGACTCTTCGGGTTGCCCAACAGCAGGCCGATGGTCCCGTCGCGTTCTTCGCCGGCAACCGACGCCGAACCCATCGACACGGCCAGACCGGCCAGCGTCAAGGCTCCGTAGAAGCCGTACAGCACCCCAACCGCCAGGCTGGCCACGTCGGCCCCATCGGGGATTCCCATGAGGGACAGGAACACCTCGGGCAGTTCCGTATAGATGGACAAATCAATATCCCGGTACACCGACATGGCCATGAGCAGGAGCAGCGCGAGGCTGATGACTGCAATCGCCATCCCCTTCCAGCGATCGCGGGTGGTTTTGGTGAAGACGGTGGCCAGCATCAGACCGTCACCCCCTCATCGCGGTAGTAGGTGAGGAAGATCTCCTCGAGGTCGGCCGCTTCGGTGGAGATGTCCAGGACGTGGAACCGCTCCGTTATGACCTTGAGAAGGGTCTCCATCTGACCGTCGAACGAGAGCCGCACGTGATTGTTCTCAACGGCGACGTCTCGCACGCCGGGCAGGGGTTTGAACACGGACGCCTCGACCGGTCCGTCGAAGTAGAGGTCCACCTTGCGGATGGCCTTGGAGCGCAGACTGGCAACGGCTTCGAGGGCGATCAGCTTTCCGTGGCGGATGATTCCAACCCGGTCGGCCACCCGTTGTACCTCCGAGAGAGTATGGCTGGACAGGAACACGGTGGTCCCTTCCGCCGCCACTTCCCGCATCAGCTTCTGGAATGCACGCTGCATCAATGGGTCAAGCCCGCTGCTGGGCTCATCCATGATCAGCACCTTGGGTCGATTCATGAACGCCTGGAGCAGACCTACTTTCTGCCGGTTGCCCGACGACAGGTCACCCACCTTTTTCGACAGGTCCGCTTCCAACCGCTCGGTGAGTTCGTCGACGTAATCCCAATCGACCCCACCCCGCAGGTTGGCGAAATAGGTGAGCGTATCCCGCCCGGTGAGATTGGGATACATGGCCAGATCGCCGGGCACGTAGCCGATGTGCTGACGGATCTTTACAGAATCTTCGTGCGAGTCCAGTCCGAGGATCGACGCCTTTCCAGAGGTCGGACGGATCTCATCGAGGATCGTGCGGATCGTGGTCGTCTTGCCTGCCCCGTTTGGACCGAGGAACCCGAATATCTCTCCGGTCCGGACATCGATGTCCAGATCGACCAAGGCGTGAACGTCTCCGTAGTGCTTGGTCAGCTTCTCGGTATGGATGGCAATCTGATCGGTCATAAAGCTCCTTCTTCCTCTGCCGGGACGTCGACGAACGCCTCATTCATGAGTTTGACGGTTGTTTCGGTGAAAAATCCGCTGAATATCTCCAGCAGCGGCGCTAGGTAGGCGGAAGCCGATCTTTGATCGTCGAGTGGTCCGGTGATGTCGACACCGATGAGGCGTTCCAGGTGCTCGTGCAACACTAGGGCACCCAGTGACCAGATCGTCAAGATGGCGGCCCGCTGCTGGGGATACTTGCCGGGGATGAGCAGACCGGTTTCCACTCCGGCTTGAGTGTATTCGACCGCGTCGGCAACGATTTCGTCGACCAGATCGTCCACATACGGTGATCCATCCACCAAAGTGCGGGCGAGATAGCGGGCTATCGGTGGTCCGGCGGTCGATGAGCGTAGGGCTGCCAGGGGGTCGAATCCGGTCCCGGCGGCCATGGCGTCGCTCTTCAGATCCCGGATCCTTGCCACTACATACTCGTCGCAGGCACTGCGCAGCCCTTCCATCGATCGGAAATGGTGCATCACCAATCCGGGCGACACGCCGGCCGCCGAGGCGACCTTCCGAACGGTGGTCGCGGCGACCCCGTGTTCGGCAAACCAAACAACCGCCGCATCGCGAATACGCGCCTTGGCGGTACGGTCGTCGGTCAGTCCTCCGTCTGCCGGGATCGCCTCGGTTGAACGCATGATCAATAGTCTATACGCCTGTTCAACCAGAGACCAGAACCGAACGACACCCTCCAACCGCTGTCCTCGCGGTGCCGAGCCGGGTCGGTGAGTCCAACCCATCGGACAAGCCGATCCTGCCCGAGTCGGGTCGGCGACGGTTGACGTCGTAGTCTTCCGGCAACTCCCCGGAGGCCGCGTGACCACACCAGCCGAGACCATGGCTGCCATCGTCAAAGCCATCCACCCGCGTCTCAAGGATGCAGGGTTCCGGAAACGTCGTCACTCCTTCAATAGATCTGTCGAATCCGGAGTTGTCCAGGTGATCAGCTTTCAGATGGGACAGAAGCTACCGCCCGGCGCCCAACCGATACCGCGGCTCCGCCCGGATCTCTACGGGTTGTTCACGGTCAACTTCGGAGTGGCCGTCGAAGAGGCCTGGTTGTTGAGGCGGCGCAGGCACGAGGTGCCGTTTCCCGACTTCGTGAATGATTACGACTGCGACATCCGAGAACGGCTGGGTCAACTGCTGGGCCAAGAAACCGATACCTGGTGGGAGCTATCGCCCGATGACCGCGAGCTGGCACATCAAATCGGAAATGCACTGCTCGAACAAGGCGCCGGTTGGCTCGACCCGCGCGGAACGAGAGCGGGGATCCTCCGAACCTGGACAGAAGGCGGGCTGGCCGCTCTCCCAATGCCAACGGCGCTGCCAATCGTCATGATCCTGCGGCATCTGGATCGCCACGCTGAAGCCGAGCAGGCCTTGCGCTCCTACTACGGAGGCATAACCCTGGCACCACACAAACGATACGTCCACGAAGTTGCCAACGATCTGGGGATCGACCTTCCCTCACCCGCGTGAACCGATCAGCCCCGAGAGACTTGGGCCTCAGGGCTTCGACGACCGAGGTCGTCGACGGTCGCGGGACGCTCGTTGTGCCCCAGGTCCCACATGCGCTCGAAATCTAAGCGACCCGTCTCAACGACTAGGCCCGACTCTGGAGGGTCCAATAATTCCCACCTCGATCGATCGGGGTCGGGACCGCTTGCCAACGACTCACACCTCTGGCGGGCTGCTTACCGTCTGCCGCTGTCGAACAAAAAGGATGGTGGCCGAGACGATAACCACGACTGCGGCAAAGAGTTGATTGGCCCGCATTCCGGCAACGATCGTTGCGTTGTCGGTGCGGATGAACTCGAGGGTGAACCTGGCCAGACCATAGGTGATGAGGTACACGAGGAACAGGTTCCCTCGGCGCAGATCGAATCGTTTCTCGACCCAGAGCACCACCGGGATGACGATGGCCAGATTCCATACGCTCTCGTAGAGGAACACCGGGTGGAAGGTTGCAGAGTTGATGTACTCCGCCGGCCGAAAGCGTTCGGCGATCTCAACCGCCCAGGGGAGATCGGACGGGGTACCGAACAGTTCCTGATTGAAGTAGTTACCCCATCTGCCGATTCCCTGGGCGAGCGGGATTCCGATCGCGGCTGCGTCGAGGATCATTGGGACATTGCCGTGGTTCCGACGTACCAGCCAGACGCCGACGATCACCCCGGCGGTGAGTCCCCCGTAGAGCGCCAGACCGCCCTCCCAAATGGCAAAGAGCCGCCAGAAGCCTCGATCGGTGATCTGGCTGAGTCGCGGCGCCACGTACGCGATCCGGGCTCCAAGCACGCCGGCCACCACCGCCCAGACCAGGAGCTTTTCGGCAATGGCGGTATCCCCGCCCATCCGGCCATAGCGGCGAGTGGTGACGATGATCGACACCACCACACCCAAACCGATCATCAGTCCATAGAAATGAATATCCAGAGGCCCTATCTCAATGACGTTTGTGGCTGGTGATGGGATCGACGCGAAGATCATTGCCGGCCAACGGTAATCGAGCCCGGAACTTGAGCGAGAGAGCAGCACCTAGACCGGGCCTATCGGTCCTTCCATCTGGGTGGCGATTTCGCGGGCCTCGACCTCGATCGGGATGGCCCGGTAGGCATTCTGATGGGACAGACCGGCGAAGCGGCCTTTGAGGTAGCCGCCCAGGTAGCGCCACAGGAAACGCAGGAACCCGAGCTGCGCCCACTGGTGGACATGGACCAGTTCGTGAACGATGAGCGGGCCGAGAGCGGCTGGGTGGGACCCGAGCACATCAGGCTTGATGTAGACCCTGGTCTTCAGCGCCATGGCTGTGATCGTGCTGCCCCAGAGCCGAGTCAGCCAGCCCGGCGCCGGCCGGATCTCCACTCGATCGAGATCCAAACCGGCGAGTAAAGATGACACCGCCTCCGGCGAGATGCCCGAGGCGGTGAGCAGCAGTGCAGGTTTCACGCCACCACGATATTGACGAGCTTCGGCGGTCGGGCGATCACCTTGCGCACTGCTTTGCCTTCGGTCCAGAACCGGACCCGCTCGGCTGCCAGCGCGGTCTCGATGGCGTCTTCCTCGCTGATGTCCATCGGGACCTCGACCCGATCCCGCACCTTGCCGTTGACCTGCACCACCATGGTGACCGTTTCGTCAACCAGTAGGTCCGGATTCCATTGCGGCCAAGCTTGCAGGTGGACACTCCCATCGTGTCCCAAGCTGTGCCATAACTCCTCCGTGATATGGGGCGCAATTGGAGCGAGCAATTTGAGCAGGGCCCCAATAGCCTCGACCCACACTTCCCCCGACGCTTCTCCGGCGTTCAGACTCTCGATCAGTGTGTTACGCAGCTTCATGAGGGCGGCGATGGCGGTGTTCCACTTGAACGCGACCATGTCGTGATCGACCTTCTGGATGGTCTGATGCACGCTGCGCCGGAGCGCCATGGTGGACGTTGCCAAGGCTTCGGCCGTAACGTCTGCCTTGAGTTGATACCGAGCGGTCCCCAACTTCCAGACGTCCTGGATGAAGCGGAAGGAACCGAGTATCCCCTTGCTGTCCCACGGGCCACCCTTCTCCCAATCGAACGCGAACATCAAGTAGGTCCGAACGGTGTCCGCCCCGTAGCTCGCCACCAGTTCGTCTGGGTTGACGGTGTTCCCTTTGGATTTCGACATGCGCTCGACCTCGAGGTGGTGACGCAATTGCGACACATCGTTGACGCCCGCCACTCGCGGCGTCTCGACCGTGGCCGCCTCAGGCACCTCGACGGTGACGATTCCGGTGTCGGTCTGGACCTGGAGGAGGTTCTCGGTTCGGCGCTTCAGTTCGCCGACGACCAGGCCGGAACTCGCATCGGCGGTCTCATCGACCCGGACCGAGGTGGCCACGATCCGGTTCCCGTCTTGTCGGCCTTCGATCACCAACTGGTCGCCGCGCCGCTCCTCGCCCAGGATCTGGCCCTGGTTGCGCAAAACCAGGAAGGGTTCATCGAAGAGCCCCGACCCATCCCGGCCGTGTTCCTTCATCACCGCCCTCGTGTCATCGAACACGCCCATATCACGCATCGCTTTGACAAAGAATCGAGCGTACAGGAGGTGCATTACAGCGTGCTCGGCGCCCCCGGTGTAGACATCGACCGGCAGCCAGTAGGCAGCTTCTTCCGGGTCGAACGGGCCCTGTCCGTACGTCGGAGACAAGTAGCGGAACCAATACCACGACGAACACATAAAGGTATCCATCGTGTCCGTCTCACGAAAAGCGGGAGCTCCTTGGGAGTCGGTTGTCTCGAGAAACGCCGCCGTGGTCGTCAACGGGCTGCGCCCCTCGAAGTCGACATCTTGAGGCAGGACCACAGGCAGATCCTCATCGGCGACGGGTTCGACACTCCCATCGGCCCGGTGGACCATGGGTATGGGCGCTCCCCAGTACCGCTGTCGCGAGATCAGCCAATCTCGGAGGCGGTAGTTGATCGCCTCGGAGCCCACTCCCTTGTTCTCGAGCCAGTCAATCGCGGCTGCGACCGACGGATTGGCCCGGCCCTTGGCATCGGACGTTTCGATTCCATTGATGGGTCCGCTATTGACCATGATTCCCGGCCCGACGTAGGAATCCGCCATGGTGTCGCCGGACAAGGCCTCTCCACCGGCTGGATCGATTACCGGAACGACCCCGAGCCCGAATTGGCGGGCAAACTCGAAGTCACGCTGGTCGTGAGCGGGCACGGCCATGATGGCCCCGGTCCCATAGGAAAGCAGGACATAGTCGGCGATCCACACGGGGATCC
This sequence comes from Acidimicrobiia bacterium, assembly GCA_029863625.1. Classification (GTDB taxonomy): domain Bacteria; phylum Actinomycetota; class Acidimicrobiia; order Spongiisociales; family UBA4744; genus UBA4744. Next base: position 13,276 of record JAOTUY010000045.1, on the reverse strand, counting down.
GCTCCTGGTTTACGGGGTTGGTGGCGTACCCACCAGTGAACACGCCGGTCTTCTCACGTTCGGTTTCCATCCGCTCGAGTTCCGATCGGCCGGCGGCGATCGCTCGATAGTCGTCCACCGCCTGGCGGTGCTCATCAGTGGTCAGTGAGTCGACGAGCGGATGTTCGGGGGCCAGCACCATGAAGGTGGCTCCCCACAGCGTGTCCGGTCGCGTGGTGAACACGACGATCGGGTCGCCGTGCTCGGTTACAAACGAGACCTCCGCCCCCTCCGACCGGCCGATCCAGTTGGTCTGCATCGTCTTGACGGGCTCCGGCCAGTCGATGTGTCCGAACTCCAGCAATTCATCCGCATACTTGGTGATGGCAAAGAACCACTGCTCCATCATCTTCTGGACGACCGGTTGGCCGGTGCGCTCATCTCGACCGTCGATGACCTGCTCGTTGGCCAGCACAGTCTGCAACGTCTCCGACCAATTGACCATCGCCTCGTCGCGGTAGGCGATTCCCTGCTCGTACATCTTCTTGAACAGCCATTCCGTCCATTGGTAGTAGGACGGCTCGCAGCTCACAACCTCGCGTTCCCAATCGAACATCGCCCCCATGGAGCGAAGCTGGATCCGCATCCGATCGATGTTCTCGTAGGTCCACTTGGCCGGATGGATGTTGCGCTGCACCGCCGCGTTCTCGGCCGGAAGGCCGAACGCGTCGAACCCCATCGGAAATAGGACGTTGTAACCCTTCATGCGCATGACGCGGGCACGGGCATCGGACGGGGTCATCGCATACCAGTGGCCGATGTGAAAATCGCCGGAAGGGTACGGCAGCATGGTGAGGGCATAATGCTTGGGCTTGGCCCAGTCGATCTGCGACCGGTAGAGCCCCTCGGCCTCCCACCGAGCTTGCCACTTCCGCTCGATGCTCGTGAATTCGTAATTCGCCACTGCGTGCCTCCTGGAACGTCGCAGCGTACCAGCGGGGCAGGGCGTGATTACCACGGCGCCTGAGCTGTAGAGTGTTGGCCGGCCACCGCTGGGAAGTCATGACCACTGATACGCACGGCGCCTGTTACGGGTTCGATGTCACCTCTGAACTACCGCTGTCGTTTCTTCGAACCAGTGCCGGCACCGGCACACAAATGACCATCCGCGCCGGAAGGGCGCCTGTAAATGACGGAAAGCTCCTCCAGGAATGGGACCCGGGCCGAACGGCGACGGTGACAACGCGCCTGTTCGAGATTGATCCCGGTCATTACCTCGTCCGGATCGGAGATCACGATTCGTTCGAAGTGCTCACCGAGCCGCCCGGAATCATCGTCCACCCCGGTGCCATGAACGAGATCGACCGGGAGTCGATGATTTGGGGCACCCCGGCCGCCGTGAGCATGGCCCATCAAGGTTATCTGCCCTTCCATGCCGGCTCGGTCGACGTCGACGGTCGTGGCGTTATCCTGGCCGCTACGGGTTCATTCGGAAAGACCACTCTGGCGGGGGCATTCCACGCTGCCGGATACCGGTTGCTGGCCGACGATATGAGCTGCGCGATCGCAACTCCCGAACCTGCCATCCTCCCCGGTCCAGCACTCATCCGCGCTCGCCCCGACGTAATTGCCGGGTTCTCTTTCGAACACACGACACCCGTAATGACCACACCCGTGCGAACGCACTTCGCCCTCGACCCCGGAACTCGAGGAAGCGGCGCATTCGTGCCTCTCCGGGCCATCGTATTCCTGCGTATCTCCGATGGTCCCATTGTTTTGGAACCAGCGCATGTAACGGACGCGGTGCGCGACCTTTTCGGGTTGAGTTTCCGCCTACCCGACGATCAAGGTCATGCATCCGCCTTCGCTCTGGCGGCCGACCTGGCCGGCAGCGTCCCGGTATGGAATCTGCACCGACCGCTCACGATCGAATCGCTCGCAGCGGTCACCGAAACGATCATCGAGACTTGCCTCGACTGAAGAACAACCGGGTTACTCCTCGGAGAATATGAGGAGATCCCGCTCCACCAGATCCTCGATGAAAGCCGCCACATCACTAACCAGCTCGGCTGGAGCATCGGTCAGCCGAGACCGAACGCCTTCGACAAGGTCACCGAAGGTCGAACCGTCGCCGACCAAGCCCCAGATAACCGTCCCGATCGGGTTCAGACCGTGATAGGCGCCTGATTCGAGGTGCAGGAGCACGCCCCCTTCCCCCTCGGCTAGCTCCCGAAAGACGGCCTGTTCGTTCCGCTGGATACGCTGACCTGATTCCACCGTCGCTCCTCACCATCCAATGTCCATGGTTGATTGCGCACAATCCCCCACAAAGTAGCAGCAGCCCGACTGGCCATCACGATCATGATGGCCAATCAGGCCGCTGGTTTAGGCCCGGCACACCGGGCGACTTGAGTATTACGAACGACTGCTGGCCGGCTCCATCAGCCGCTATTGGCTCCAGCCCTCCCACTGCTGGTCATCTTTGCCTGAGCATCCTGACCAGGTCAGGTCACCAAACTGGCGCCAATAGGTGTGCTCGGCGATCGAGCCAAAGTCGCGAACTTCCGGCTTCTCGTAGGTCATTGCACCTCCCAGTGCCGATTGCCCCAAAACACGGCTCTGCCGTGTCAACCGGAAATTATCACCAGCCACTCTGCGTGTCAACGAGAAAGTCGCCCAGGCTCCGGTTCATCCCAAGAACCACCGAAGTGACCAGACAATACCACGGTCGGTTGCCAGGAAGAGAAATCTGTCGATCATTTCGTCACTCCACGCGGTTTGCATCGGGAACCTCGTCCTCGGGCGTACCACCCTCGGCGCGAGGCTGGGTCTTGCCACCTGCCGATCGAAGACATCAGGACGGTGGTGTGGCCCGGGTGACTACCGCTCTCGGCGATGGCGAGCCGGGCCACACTCGACCCGAATTCGGGATTGATTCTTCGGCTACGCGTCGTTGTCGACGGACCCGTCGGTGTCGTCTCCAGATGGTCCACCGCTGTACGGTGGCACTTGCAGATAGGTATGCTCGACAATCGGGCCGAAATCGTGGATTTCCGGCTTCTCGTATCTCAATGTACCTCCCAATCCGGCTAGCCCGGAACCGCCACTATGTGGCTTCACCCGGAACGTATTACCGGACAACTCTGGACGTCAACGTTCTCGCGTAGGTCGCTCGAATCAAATACCAGGAAACAGAATCTTGTGCCCACCCATCATGACAATCTCCCATCATGACCCCCCGAAACTCGACCACTCTGTGAGGAGCTCAAATCCGCCCGCCTCGTCTCAGTCGGCCGACGCTTTGCGTGCAGACGGCGGCTATCCGGACGCCGGGGCCGCCCGCACCGTTCACAACGAGAGCGCTACCCTCGACCCCATGCCGTGGCTCCTCCATCACGTCCAACTCGCCATCCCACCCGGATCTGAGGACCGGGCCAGAGCGTTCTACGGCTCAGTGCTCGGTTGCGAAGAGCTGGTCAAACCCGCCACACTCGTTGAACGTGGTGGCGCATGGTTTCGCTACGGAGCCGTTGAGCTCCATCTCGCTGTCGAAGAAGGCCACCGGCCGTCCCGCCAGGCCCACCCCGGAATCCTGATTGGAGACCTCGACGAGCTGGAAGCGAGACTGCGCGCTGCGGGCTACGAAGTGGAAACCGACTACTTTCTGGCGGGATACCGACGCTTCTACGTGGACGACCCTTTTGGCAACCGGCTGGAGTTCCTGGCCGTCCTGTAGCTACGAGCTCGGATTCATCACTCTCCCGAGGAACAGCAGCGCCCCCGTTTCCAGGTCGCGGAGTACGAATAGAAAGGGACGGTCGATGGTCAACTGCACCGTCTCCAGCGGGGCCGCCGTGGCACGCATCACGACCGCCGTAGCGGCTGCCGCCTCGGTGCCTTCCTCATCCACGCTGAGGTACGCCTCATGGATGACTGCGCTGATGAAGGATGAAGAGGGCCTCGGCAGTGGTCATCTCCGAGAAATCGGCCGTTTCCGGATCGAAGGCCGCGGCCATGCCGAGTTCCCGGAGCGCCGGATTGAAGCCGGCGTGGGTGCGAAACTCAAACTTGGGAAGCGTAAGTGCCACCTCAACGGGGGCGAGGCCATTCGCCACGTCGGTGACGGCCCGGTTTTTCTAGAGCCGGGCGAACACCGCCCAGCGCTCGCTCCACGACGGGTGACCGCAGAGGGCCACAGGTTGATCATCGACCTTCTCGAAGTCAGAACCGAGGGCCGCTTCTAAGTCCTCTGGAGTGATCCCCCACGGCGGACCCCCCGCGGCAAGTTGCTTTCCCAGCGGGAATACGATCGAGCAAACCCGGCCTCCCTTGCCGACCAACCGGCGCGCCATCTCACCGAAGACCGGCCGGTCCTCAGGGTGGATCGCACAGAAAAAGGTGTGGTCAAACAACAACTCGTACGGCTCAGGGTCGTCAAAGGTAAGCGCATCTTCGGCGACGAACCGGCACCCGACGGGCCCAAACCGACCTTTGACCAGGGGCTCGAGTTCGGCCGCATAGTCGACCGCCGTGACTGCCCAGCCCGCCTCAGCCAGCGCTTCGGCGTCGTGTCCTAAACCACACCCGGGAACGAACGCTCTCGTGCCCCTAGCTTCCCCTCCGAGAGTGGGATCCTCCGTCAGTCTCGCCACGAGCTCCGGATGTGGACCGCCAAGGTCCCACGACGGGCGGCCCATCACATATCGGATTGACCAATCGCGCCCGGTGAGCTTTCTCCCTTCGGTCATCCTTGAAGCGTAGGTCACGCGGCTGGCGAGTAGCCTCGCGAAAGAGAGGTGGACAGGAAGGGGAGCATACGTGGAAACCAGCGGCGCCAACGAGGCGGCAACAACTGCGGAAGCCCTGATCGGCCTCGACCTCCAGCTGCGCCGCCACCATTACCACAGTGCGGACGAGGACTCCAACCAGGTCGACCTCATTGAGCTCGGGGCAATCGCCAACCTGGAGTGGGATGAAAAGGACGGCTTGTGGGCACAGCTCGACGAGAGAATCACTTTCGACATCACCCCGACCGGTTCGTCGATCTGCGTCTATCTGGAGGAAGAACCCGTCGTGACGTTGTGGGCAGCTCGGATCGGCCAGAGTGCGCAGTGGTTGGCCGATTGGGAAGCCGACCTCACCCAATCCGAGCAACAACACTTTCTCCGACGGGTCGGCAGCCTCAGCAAAGACCGGATGGGACAGGTGATTGAGGCTGTCGATCAACTCCGGGCTTCATCAACCGACCCCGATGAGCAGACGTTCGTCACCTCGACCGTGCGGGAGTGGCTGGCCCAGCGCTGACAGCGCCAATCTGTTTGGCCGCACCGCACCACGCAATGCCCGGCCGTCGGCTCCGTACCCGTGTTCCGAACTCGGCAGCCCAGATAACCGCGCCAGAGCTTTGGTCGTGACCTCTCCGTCGGAGCGCCAGTGACTGCCAGCCGGCTAGGCCCCAGTGTCGAGCACGGTGTGCCCTGATGGGCTCTCATCGTGGTCGAGCGGTTCGAGGGTCACCCAGAGACGCGGGAAGTCGGCTCGGGTCACGCCCGTCCACAGGTCGATCTCGCCATCGGCGGTGAAGGTCCCCGCCGAGATATGGAGCGGACCTTGACTGAGCCACAACTCGTAGACATAACCGGCCGGAGCCGGATCCAAGCCTTCGACTGCAAGAACCATGCGGGTTCCCGACTCGGTATTCCATCCCGCGATCGTCGACGTGGCCAGCGGGGCAAGGTCCGTTCCGGGCATAGCCACCGCCCAGTCGGGTGACGGAGTGCGGAAAACCCCGTAGAGGCCGACGACCGCCACGACCACGGCGGCCGCGGCCAGCGGCCGGACCCATCGCTCTAGCCAGCCGGTCCCGAGAGAAGGTCTGTTCTGATTTGCGGTGATCAGGGCAACCACCTGGTCTTCCAACTCTGGTGGTGGCTCTTCCCAGATTGCCTGGTCCATCAAAGCCCTCCGACCGGCCTGCAGATCCTCTCGACGGGCGCGGCAAGCGGCGCATTCGGCCAGGTGGACGCCGGTGGCGTCATCGTCCTCGCCCGCTAAATACTGTGCGCGGACCTCATCGCAATTCATGCCGTTGCCTCTCTGAGATGGGATAGAAGTTCGGCCAACCTGCGGTGGGCGCGGAACGAGCGAGACTTCACGGTACCCAAGGGGATGCCGAGCCGTTCAGCGGTCTCCTCGTGCGTGAGTCCCAGGAAATGGGTAGCGCGCAGGATCTCTCTTTCGTCATCGGGGACACGATCGAGCGCCAACCGCACCTCCCAGGCCTCCCAAGCACCCTCGAATGAGTGGGGGAGCACCGCTACCTCGGGTTCCTCGCGATCCGAATCGTGACGCCGCTCTCGTCGGTAGAGATCGATGGCCACCCGCCGGGCGATGGCGTACAGCCATGGGGCGGGATCACGCTCCGGGTCGAACTTGGAGGCGGCCCTCCATGCCTGCAGAAAGGTCTGTTGTACGGCTTCCTCGGCCAGACTGCGGTCACCCAGGGCTCGGTACGCCACTGTGAAGACCGCCCGGCCATACCGGTCGTACAGGTCACGGGCCGCGCCGGGATCTCCGTCGCTGAACCGCCGCATCACCCTGGGGCTGACTCGCTCGCTCAGACCGCCTCCTTCTCATCTCACAGTACGCTGATCTCAATAACCGTCCGACGCCGGCGCATCTCCTTGAAGGGGGCCCAACCCGATCGCGTCCCCTTCTGGGGAGACGGTGTACCAGACGTCGTTGATGCCCTGACCGTTGGTGTCGCCGGGCGCTGCGTCGTTGGCGAAGTAGTAGAGCGGCCATCCGTTATAAGTGACCTGGTGCGATCCATCGGTGCGGGGGGCGGTGCCGAGGAGGGAACCGTCGACACCGTCTTTTGCTTGGATGTCGTCTACCAGGGGAGGCCAGTTTGCTTCGCATTGGTCGTAGCAAACGCTCTCGCCCTGGTTGTCGGGGGTGAACAAATAGAGGGTGTTGCCGTCACCGTCCACCAGAATCGAACCGAGTGCCGAGTCGGCCACCATCACAACCCCACCCGCCGCCTCGGGCTGGGTCGTTGTGGCCGGAGCTTGGGTCGTGGTCGTCGTCGCTTGACTCGTCGTAGTCGTCTCGTTCGAGGCACTGGCCGTACTGCAGGCCGCTGCCACCAACGCCATGATGGCCAGTAAGATCCCAAACCGTCGCATGTTTGTCTCCTCGTTGTGGTTTCCCCGCAGTACGGAGGAACGCGCCACTCGGTTCTCGGAGAAGCGACATCGAGTCGATTCACATGACTCTGTCTGCGGCCCCACAAGAAGATCGACCCAGTCGGCAAGGAATCGAGCCCTTCGTCTGACTGAGTGATCTAGCACGGCCGCGCATAACAACGCCACCACACGCAACACGACGCCCAAGGATGCGCTCTGGAACCGGCGGATCGAGCGCGTCGAGACTCACGACCTCGCCACGATCAGTGTTCGCCGTGGGCCGAGACCCGCACACATCAGCGCCCATCCCGGATAGGTGCGCGTCGTGCTCGTTACCACAACACAGTTGCTGCTATGTCAGTTCGGGTGCGTTCTTCCTCGGGGTCTGCTGGCGGGCTAGGAAGCGCATCGCTCGATGAGGTCACCGTAGCCGTCTCGAGACGGGTCCTCGGAGAGGTGGCGGAGTGTGGTTAGCTCGGCTCGGGCGCGGATGCCAGGCTCGTCGATGTCCTCGAGCGCGGCGAGGTGGATCCAGGACCCCAAATGGTCGCAGACACGTCGCAGCAGTAGGGTGTCCTGTTCTTTCAGGCACAGATCGAACGCCTGCCGGTCGCTTCGCAGCCTCTCGGAACCGAGCCGCTTCTCGAGCATGGCAAAGAAGCCCTCGTGGAGGCCGAGCCGAAGGGCATCGTTGAGGACCTGCATTCGCAGGGTGTGGTGGGTGCCCTCCCAGTTCTCGAAGACAACGTTGTCTCGCAGCAGCCGTGGCAGGACACTGAAGGTTTCGATGGTGCCGTTTCCGCCCAGAATCTCGATACCTCGGTTGACGGCATCGTGCGACAAGGAGGCGGTCCGCACCTTATTGAGGTTGAGGCCCATTCGTAGAAAGGCCGCCTCGTCGTCTGAGGCTTCACCGCCATCGACCCGCTGCTGGATCTGAGCGAGCCAGAAAGAACCCGCCAGCGCGGCCTCAGCATCGGCCCGGATCATCGAAAGCGTCTCCTTGACCAGCGGAAAGCGGCCGATGGTCTCCCCGAAGGCGCGGCGGTGCTCGGCGTAGCCACGTGCCACCAGGTAGGCCCGGTGGGCCATGGCCGCGCACCCGAACGCGTTGTAGAGCCGTGAGGTGTCGATGATGAGCTCCATGGTGTTGCGGAACCCGTGCTCGAGAGACCCGAGCTGCTCGGCGCGGGCCCCCTCGAAATCGATCTCGGCGGTGACCATCGAGCGGGTACCCAGCTTGTCCTTCAGACGCCGCAAGACGAAGCCGTTCGGCTCTCCGCCCACCTCGCGGGGCACCAGAAACAAACCCAGCCCCTTGGTGCCCCCTGCGGCCCCCTCCGGTCGGGCCGTGACCACAAAGACGTCCGCGTCGGCGCTGGAACAGAACCACTTCTCACCCGCGATGTGCCAGCTGCCGTCGGTTTGTCGCTCAGCGACGACGGCGTTGGCACCCACGTCGGATCCCCCCTGCACTTCGGTCAGGAACTGGGCGCCCGCGTAGTGGTCGCCATAGACCGGCGTAAGCAGCCGGGGAAGCCAGGCTGCTTTCTGCTCGTCGGTGCCGAGGGTCTGAAGAGCCCGAATCGCACCAGCGGTGCACGCAAGAGGGCAGTTATGGCCCCCCTCACCGACATGGGCAGACAAATAGAAGAGGGAAAGGATGAAGGGATGCGGGTTGGGGATCTCCGCGTAGGCCGCCATCACCCCGCTCCCATAGATGAGCTTCCCGGCCCGGTGGTAACTCGGATGGTGCATGATTCTGGCGACGTACCGGCCGATACCGTCGTGCGAGTCCAGAACCGGCAGGTTCCCGGGTCGGTTGTTTTCGATGGCCGCTGCGTCCAGCGGCCCCGCCGCCACCGCACCAAAAGCCTCGAGGGCCCCGATCCGGTCGCCGAGCCCTGCCCTTTCCACCAGGATCCGCAGCAGAGAGTCGGCGTCGTAGAAGTTTTTCGGCTGCGCCGCCAACCACTCGCTGAGCGCCCCGCGGCCTTCCTCAACAGCCTTCATGACGGTACTCCTTCAAAAGGAAACGTAACACGTGGCCGGACCCGCTAGAAGCCCGTGAAACAGTTAACTCGGTTGGAGCCGTCGGATTAGGACCGCCACGCTCGGGGATCCCCCAATGAGCGCAGTGGTGCCGGTGTGGTTGCTTTGGCAGGGGGCGTGTTATTGCTCGCTATCAGGTGCGACCTCAAGGGGTCATTGCGACGCCACCAGGCGGACTCTTTGGAAAGCCCCTTGAGCGTGGAGAGTTGAGTGCCATGCGGTTCATTGTCACGCATATTGAGCGATCGGAGCGGGCCGGAGCTGTGGGCTGGCGGACGTTGTTCGAATCTCGGGAGGCTCTGCCCGTCGGGCATCTCTGAGGGAGATCTCCTGGTGTTTGCCCGCTCGCCGGTAGCCGTGGTCGTCGATGAAGGCGTGGATCATATCGATGGTGGGTGCCTCAACAGCGCGCCTGCAGGGGATCTGCTACTCGGGTGGGAACCCGAACAGCGCCGACTGGACCGCGCGAGTCAAGTAGCCGCTTTGTTCCAGGGTCCAATATGCCCCACGGATTCGAGGGCTGTGACCCCGAGCGTGTTCCTCTGACCAGAAGAACAGGCTCCGTCGTCAGAACCCGTCGATGATGCTCGGACTCAATGCTGAGACGTCGACAAACGGGGTACAGACCAACGGCGAAGCGCCCTCCGAGTTAACCCGATGATCGAGATCGGAGTCGATCTCCACACGAATGGGAAGCTCACAGTGGGCGCATTCGGTATCGATCACCGCCGCCAGGTCCTCGCCCCGCAGTCGCCCTTGCACGAAGGGCGTTGCTATCGCGTCGATCCCTCAGGCGGCAAAGAACCGCTCACCGTTGTCGAACGTGACCCGATGGGGGGTCTCCTCTGCGGTCACCGGGTAGGCCCAATCGACGTTGTCGCCGTCCCTCCGGTACAGGAACGTCAACCGTGCCTCCAACTCATCGAGGATCTCCCCAACCCGTTCAATCTCAAGGCCCACTCCTACAGCGATCGCCTCCGGGCTCAGAGGCTGCTGCGCTCGGGGTAGCTCGGTGACAACAAAATTCCGAACCCGATGATGGGCCGGTCCCATGAGCTCGAGCCGACCCGCGGCGCGTCGGGCTTCCAAGCGAACATTGCGCTTCCAGATAGCCGCCGGAAGACGAAACATCCGCCGCTTGCGTCTCATCAGCAACGTTTCACCCACCGAGATCCCCCTCCCCTCGCCCATGGTCCGCAATGCCTCTCATGGCAATAGCGTATCGTCTATTGACATAGGCAAGGAAGAGACTCGCATTTGCATCGAGAACCGCTCCTCGAGCGAGAATGATCCCGAATATCACCAGATGCGCTCCCATCGTGCCCAGGTACCCCGGAGCTTCAGGGAGCTTCCCCGCATGCCTGGTATGGCCAAATGGAGGACATACTCGCCAGCAAGGCTGCAGACCAGCGCGGCTCTTCGTTCTCCCGTATGACAATCCATTCCAGCACGTTCCCGTCGACAGAAGGGTCATCTGTGGAGGATATTTCCGCATCGACACACCAGACTTCCATCAACGGAACCCCCAAGGTCAAATCTTCTGCAGGGGCTTCGCCCGGCCACGCCCCGATGATACGATGCTCGACCCCAGGATGAGAAGGGAGTGATTCCCAATACGCGATGAGTGCATCTCGTGCGCCCTCGGGGAGCTGCGGCGGTCTCGAACACGAGGAGAGACCATGGCTCGCGGATATAAGAATGGCCATCAACAGCATCCTGGTTGAAACCATCATCAAACGACTATGAGCCATATGGGAAGTCCTTCGTTCGATACCCGATAACTGCCTTGCCTAGCCGTCCATCAGCCTATCAGCGCCGAGCCAACCGCAACCTCATGGGGTTGCCCTCAGACTTGTGAGATGAGTAGGAGCGCTGTTGCGATGGTGGCACCCAACGAGGTGACTCCCGAGAGGAAGACCCCCATGTTGAGCACCCGATTGCGAGCAATGTGGCCGGCAACTCCTACGACCATCAATGCCGCCGTGACCATGGACAAGATCCCCGTCGTCACGGCCAGCCCGCCGCCGTGCGTCACCAAGCCGATACCGGCGGCGAGCCCGGCGAAGGACCACAGCGTGTAACCGAGAATCACCGCTGAGGCACTCATCGACGTTGGGCGGTCGTGGAAGCCCACGATCTCGTAAGCCGCTCTGGCAGTGATCTCGTCCGTGTGAGCCAGATCGGCCAAGCCGCGCACCACGGTGTACTGCATCCAGTACCCGGGCGCTGTGATGGCCGGGTAAAGCACGCCGAAGGCCACCGACAGGGCGGCGGCGGCAGGCGCTTCGTCCCACAACAGCACACCCAGACCCAGCCAGGTCGGGATGTAGGCGACAGCCACGAGGGTCGTCGGCAGAAACTTGGCGATCTGGGCGCCGTCGTGAGCAGCAATATGCGCCAACTCGTCGTCGGCGGTGCTCCCCGCCGCAGGGGACGGCAGCGCCACCATTATCACCAGCCACACCAAGGTGAGGGCTGCAGCAACAAAGGCACTGACACCACCCACGAGGACCAACGCATCCAGGTCCTCGGCGAACGTGAACGAAGCAGCCATTATGAGACCGGCCGGGCTCGGCCCGGTCGTGACCTAGTTCTGCCCATCAACAAAGTCCTCAAGGGGGTCACAGCGCAGCTCTATCTCAGTGCAGCCTTGACGGCGGTGAAAGATGCCACCAACGCGGCGACGAGGGCGATCCCCGCCCCGACGAAGTCATCCTTGCTGGCAAAGCGGATAGCGGCCGCGACCATCAACAGGACGCCGACGGCGTACGGGATCATCTTGTAGTACATCTCAGGTCCTTTCAGGGCAATTGGCGGTGAGGAATTCTGAACCGGCGAGCGCGGCGGTCAGGGTGACGGCAAGTATCGGGACTAGGAGTCGAGCGTTGACAACTGCCCAATCGATCATGGGCATCATTCCTCCGCCTCGGTTGCAGGTTCCTCCGTATTCATTCGCACTCGGAACGACTCCCATCCGTCGGCTTCCACCTCCTGCAGGACGCCGTCGATCCAGGCCAGTTCCGCTTCGAGCAACATGCGGGTCTTCCGGTACATGTGAGCTGCGCTGGCTCCGTACGAATCCCGAAGCGAGTCTTCCCCACCCACGGCGTGTTCGGCCAGCACAGCGACGATGGATGCCCGGCGGGCGTAGAGCACGTCGACCGTCTCGCTGTGATTGAGAGCATGGGCGAAGGCCAGCATGGCGAAGACGGTGTCAAAGGGTGACACCGGGAACGCCTCGGAAAGGCTCGGAGACCGAATCCAGCTGCGTAGCGTCTCAAGTCCCTCCGGGGTGATGGTGTAGACCGTGCGGGGGGGAGCAGCGCCCAACCGCTCCTCGCGAGCGCTGATGAGTCCCGCACGTTGGAGTTTCCGCAAGACGTAGTACACATGTTTGGGACCCAATTCGACCCACCGATCGGCCTCCGAGATCTCGATTATCCGGTTGATCCCGTGCCCGTGAATGGGTTGCCTAGAAACGATGCCCAACACGAAGAGTTCCTTGGCGCTGACGCCCCTCTGCGACATGCAAGAAGTATATACGAATCGTACTAGTATTACTAGTACATCTCCGAATCGAAATCTATCTGGGTCAGCTGCAGCAACAGCACAGACCAGCGCCGCCGGTATATCGAAGGACAGAGGTGAAACTGCCCGGGATCCGGCAGACAGGTGCACACAATATTGGTGAAGGTCACGCCCGGTGTGGCAGCAGCCCGCAAAGTTCTCACGCTGGTCTACTACGGGTTACGTGACCACGAGATCCGGAGCCTCGCTCCGCCCGAGGCAGCGTGACTGGCGGACGCGTGTCAACGCCGGTCGAAAACTGCGCGGTTTTGGCCGGTTGAATTTTGCGCGTTCTATCAGGTTTGTTCGGCTGCCATCACCTCCTTCTCTTTGCCTCTGAGGCGGTAGCTTTCTCCTTTGAGGACCACCAACGGAACGCAAACGGTCTTGACTTGACATTGCGGGTTTGGGTGGGGGTGACGCCGATTCAGGGGTGGTGGGTCCGCCAGGTCGAGGAGGGGGCTGTTGTCTTCCTGGTGGGTCGTCGGTTG
>JAOTUY010000044.1 GCA_029863625.1 Acidimicrobiia bacterium | reverse complement strand
GTCGGCAACGCAGTACGGGATCGGCTGGCGGCCGGTCTGGGTTTCTACGGCGAGGAACCTGCCGCGGCCCTGGTCAGTGGGTTCCTGATCGGCGATGTGAGAATGTTGCCGGTGCTGGACGGTGAACGACTGCGTCAGGCCGGGCTCTCGCATTTCGTGGCAGTGTCCGGCAGCAACGTTGCAGTGTTCCTGGCGCTGTGGTGGGTGATCACGGGGCCCATGGCGATGGGACCGCGCCGCCGCGCCCTGGCCGGTGTGGTCGGACTTGTGTTGTTCGCAGTGATCACCCGATGGGAGCCGTCGGTGCTCCGAGCTTCGGCTATGGCCGGACTCGTGCTCATGGCTCGAACCGCCGGCATTGCGCTAACCCCCTGGTCCGCGTTGGGCGCCGCGGTCGGCGGGGTGTTGCTCATCGGCGGGGAACTCAGCGCCGATATCGGGTTCCAGCTGTCCGTGGCGGCGACCGCCGGGGTCATCGGCGGGGCAGACATGTTCAACGCCACCAGAGCGCGCTGGTTGGCCGCTTCGTTGGGAGTGACCGTGAGCGCCCAGATCGCGGTAGCCCCCTTGCTGCTCGCCCACTTTGGCTCGGTGCCGCTCGTATCGCCTCTTGCCAACCTGTTGGCCGCCCCGCTGGTCTTGGCCTCGACGGTGGCCGGCGGGTTGGGACTGCTGATCGGTATGAGGCCGCTCATCGATCTGGCGGTCACCGCGGCGGACATCGTGCTGGGCATCGCCCGATTGGCAGCACCGTGGCCGCAGCTGGAACCTTCCAACTTTTTCGTTGTTGCGCTGATAATGGGGGCGGCCGGGTGGAGGCCGCTTCGGGCTCCCGCCGCGCTGGCGGGTGCTGTCGTGATGGCCTTCATCGTATTCGTGCCTGTATCCCCACTGCGTGGTGCGGGCGTTGTGGTCCTCGATGTGGGCCAGGGGGATGCGATCCTGATTCGGGGCAGCGCCGGGGAGACGGTGCTGGTTGATGGCGGTCCGGATCAGGTGTTGCTGCTCAGAAAACTTCGGAAATTGGGGGTCGATCGGATCGATCTGGCGGTGCTGTCGCACCCGCACGCCGATCATGTGACGGGGATAGTGGCGGCGCTGGAAAACTTGCCGGTGGGGACACTCTGGCACCCGGGCTTTGTCGAGGGTGGTCCGGTCTTCGAAGAGCTGCTGGCAGTTGCCACCGCTCGGGGAATCCAAGTGGTGGTTCCGGAGGCGGGTTGGATGGCAGAGATTGGCTCTCTCCACCTGGAGGTGCTCGGTCCGATACGCAGATACGGGTCGCCCAACGATCAGTCACTCGTGCTGCTGGTCACCGTGCACGGTCGCTCTGTCTTGCTGCCAGGCGATATCGAAGTGATTGCTCAACGGGAACTCGGGGCCATCCGCGCGGCAGTTCTGAAGGTTCCCCATCAGGGGGCTGCAACTTCGGATCTGGCGTGGCTGCGGGCCGTCGAGGCGACTACGGCAGTTATCAGTGTTGGCCCCAACACGTTCGGGCACCCCTCAGCGGAGGTTGTCTCTGCACTGGAAGAGGCAGGTGTTGAAGTTTTGCGGACGGACGAAGACGGTGATGTGATCATTCCGCTCCCTCCCTGGTAGAGAGGAGTTGTCGGCTGCCTCTTCATGACTCCGGCTCGCTTGCCCCCCTCGCCTCGCTTGCCCCCCTCGCCTCGCTTGCCCCCCTCGCCTCGCTTGCCCCCTCCGGCCCTCCGGGCCACCTCCCCCACTTCACAGCGGGAGAGGACACGGAGCGCGCTACGCTGCCGCGATCGACCAGTTCTCGAGAGACAAGCTCATGCAATCTGTGGCAGGGTTCCAAGCCGGTGGCCGCCGGTTCGAATTCCCGGGCGACCGCACCCACGTCATGGGCGTCATCAACGTCTCGCCCGAGTCGCGCAACAAGATGACCGTCGCAGAGTCGCCGGAGGTCGCATTGGCCATGGCCCGCGCCTACCGGGACTTCGGTGCGTCGATCATCGATCTAGGGGCACAGTCCTCCCACTACGAGAACGTCGAGTTGTCCGTCGAGGACGAGCTGCAACGCTTGCTGCCGGCGTTGGAATCGCTGGTACAGGACGGGTTCGTAGTAGCGGTCGACACGTGGAAACCAAAGGTTGCATCGGCGGCGGTAAGCGCCGGCGCGGCCATCGTCAACGACACCGGGGGCCTCCGGGATCCGGCGATGGTCGCCGTGGTAGTTGCGGCCGGAGTACCGGCTGTTGCGATGTACATCGAGGGTGACAACCCACTGCAGGTAGATGCGATGGAATTCTCCGATGACAAGGCCGCCAACATGGCCCAGCTTCTGGGCAGCCGGCTCGCCACTCTCGCCGCCGAAGGCATTTCCGACCTGCTGGTGGATCCCGGGCTTTCGATCAACTATCGAAGCGACTACCGCCGGTACACGCTGCAACAGATGGAAGTGATCCGGAAGATCGGCGACTTGAGGAGCCTGGGGCACCCGGTGCTGATTCCGGTGCCCCGCAAACGGGAGTTTTCCAGGGTGATGGCATACACCACTCTGGCGCTCGAATACGGCGCCGACGTCATTCGGGTCCATGATGTTGAAGCAGCTTGCGATCTCGTGCGCCTGTATGGTCGCGACGTCCCGGAGGTTCTGCCGTGAGATTTGTTATCCACGTAAAAGGGCCATCCGACGCCGGACCTGGTGAACGACAGGAGATGCTGCAGATAAGCCGTCGGTTGCTGACACAAGCCGGCGTCGAGCGGTCCGCGGTCGTGCGGATCGACGTGCCGAGCCGGGGAGCCGAGGAGCCGGGCGAGGGCGGTGTTCTTCGACCGGCCGTCGAGCCGATCATCCCGGCACTTCAATCCGGATCTCTGTTTGGAGATCGTCAGGGGATCGAGATTACGGACGCTCATTCGCTCCAGGCAGCTGAGGGCGACGTGATCATCGAGTTGCTGGAAGCGGCCGATCCAACGGCCGTCACCGCCGTATTCCTCACAACCGGGACTATGCCGGCCCGGTTGGGAAAAGCGGTTCGTTCGCTCGGCGAAGTCATCGAAGTGAAGAAGCTCCGGGAGCGAGACGCCGCCGATTGGCTGGCCGCGGAAATGCGGGACCGCAAGTTCAAGCTCAGCTCCGAGGCGGCGGGTGCCTTGCTGCAGCGGTTCGGATCTGATGTGGCCGGCCTCTCGCAAGCGCTTGACCAGCTCTCCTCCGGTGATGAGATCACCCGGGATGAGGTACTAGCCCGGTTCCGCAATCGCCCCGACGAGCCGATGTGGCATTACGCGGACGCGGTTGCGGACGGGGATGTGGGAGAAGCGCTGCGCCGGTTGGCAGACTTCCTCGTCCACGGCCATCCGCTTCAGCTCATGGGGTTTCTCGAGAGTGATCTGCGGCGGAGGGCCCTGGCGGCCGCGGCCCCGAACCTGGAAACCCTGGCCGGCTGGCTGGGTGCGCAACCGAAGTCGTATCCCGTGCAGAAGGCCTGGCGCAGGCGAGGAAGCACCAGCGATAGTGATTTGCAGCGGGCCCTCACCGCGCTCAGCCGAGCCGATCAGCTGCTGAAGACGGCTCCGGACGACATCCACCGGGTCACGATGGAGCGTCTGACCGTCGCGCTGTGTCTCTGGTACGGAGGAAGGGGTCGACGGGCAGGCTGAGAAGTCAGTCGTCGGTCATCAGTTGTCAGTCATCAGAACTGAAGACTGAAAGGAGGGCCGAAGGCCGACCGGCTGAGAACTGAAGACCTATATCTCAGCCGATCAGATCGTTGACCTGCCGGGTGAGGCGGGCTTTGCGCCGGGCCGCCGTGTTCTTGTGGAGCACACCCTTCGATACGGCGGTGTCGATGCGCTTCTGCGCGAGTTTGAGGGCCACTCCGGCTGCGGCGCCGTCGCCCGACCCGGCCGCCGTCAGGGCTGCCTTCGTGCGGGTCTTGAGCTCAGAGCGAATCGCCTTGTTGCGCTCTGAACGCTTTTCGTTCTGGCGGTTTCGCTTTATCTGTGACTTGATGTTGGCCATACGGAAGATGCTTTCGTGATTCGAGGACTTCGGCCTGAGGCTCGTCGCCGCAAGGTTGGAACGGCACAGTAGGTTAGCAGCGGCCCGGCCATCGGTACAATGTCACACCGCCTCGTTCGGAGCCTCGTTGAACATCCGCAACTTCAGCATCATCGCGCACATCGACCATGGGAAGTCGACGCTCGCCGATCGGTTGCTTGAACGCACCGGGGCCATCAGCGCGCGGGAGATGCGCGAGCAGGTGCTCGACACCATGGACCTGGAGCGGGAGCGCGGTATCACGATCAAGGCCCAGGCCGTTCGTCTCGTGTGCAGGGCCGCCGATGGTCAGGACTATGTGCTCAACCTCATCGACACTCCCGGTCACGTCGACTTCAGCTACGAGGTGTCCCGTTCGCTGGCCGCCTGCGAAGGGGCGGTTCTGGTCGTCGACGCGGCGCAGGGGGTGCAAGCCCAAACCCTCGCCAATGCCTTTCTGGCGATCGAGGCAGGGTTGGAGATCATCCCGGTGGTGAACAAGATCGACCTGCCGGCCGCCGAACCGGAGCGAGCTGCCGCCGAACTGGCGTCCGTGCTCGGGATCGACCCGGCCGAGGTGGTGTTCGTCTCGGCCAAGACCGGGGGAGGGATCGATGAGCTTCTCGAACGGATCGTGCGAGATGTACCGACTCCGCTCCAGCGTCCTGATCAGCCATTGCGGGCGCTGGTCTTCGACTCATACTACGACGCGTATCGCGGGGTGGTTTGCTATGTACGGGTCGTCGACGGATCGTTGAACGATGGCGATACGGTGCTGTTCACCGCTACTTCGGAGAAGCACCAGGCCACCGAGGTTGGCGTGTTGACTCCGAGGGCGGTCCGGGTGCCGTCTCTCGGAGCCGGCGAGGTTGGCTACCTCATCACCGGTGTCAAGGAGATCGACCGGATCCGTGTGGGCGACACGGTTAGCCACGCGGGTCGGACCGTCGAACCATTGCCCGGATATCAGGACCCGAAACCGATGGTGTACTCGGGGCTCTTTCCCGCCGACGGCGAGGACTTCGAGCGACTCCGGGAGGCGCTCGAGAAGCTGCGGCTCAACGATTCAGCTCTCGTCTACGAGCCGGAAACTTCGCGGGCGCTCGGGTTCGGGTTTCGGTGCGGCTTCCTCGGTTTGCTGCACATGGAGATTATCCGGGAGCGCCTCGAACGTGAATACGACCTCGACCTGGTGGCAACCGCACCCTCGGTCGCCTATCGGGCAACCCTCACCAATGGATTCGTCCAGGAGATTCGTTCGCCCCAGGACCTCCCCGGCGCCGACCAGATCGACCACATGGAGGAGCCGTTCCTCAAAGCCATGATCATTGCTCCCTCCGAATACGTCGGGACGATCATCGAACTCGTGCAGACCCGCCGGGGAGTGATGGAACATATGCAGTATCTGAGTCCGGAACGGGTCGAACTCATTTATCACCTGCCGCTTGCAGAGGTGGTCTTCGACTTTTTCGACAATCTCAAGTCCCGCACCCGCGGCTACGCCTCGCTGGATTACGAGCCCCTCGACTACCGGGTATCCGATCTGGTTCGGGTCGACATCCTGCTCAACAGCCAGGCAGTCGATGCGTTCTCCACCGTGATCCACCGTGATAAGGCCTACCAGTACGGCAAGCGGATGGTGGAGCGTCTTCGCAAACTGATCCCGAGGCAGCTTTTTGATGTTCCGATCCAGGCGGCCATCGGCAGCCGGGTCATCTCAAGAGAGACCGTGAAAGCAACTCGCAAGGACGTCATTGCCAAATGCTACGGCGGCGATGTCTCCCGGAAGCGGAAGCTGCTGGAGCGCCAGAAAGAAGGCAAGAAACGGATGAAGATGGTCGGCCAGGTGGAGGTGCCGCAGGAGGCTTTCATCCTCGCCCTCCAAGCCGATGGCGACGAATGACCGTCGCCATCGGTCCGCCTGATTCGGCCGACCTGGCCGATGCAGCCGCAGATTGGGCAGCGGCATATGTCCACATCCCGTTTTGTGCTCGACTCTGCCCGTACTGCGATTTTGCGGTTGTTGCAGGCCGGGACGAAGCGACCCACCGGTACGTTTCTGCATTGCGCAAGGAGATCGCCATGGAGCCAGAGTGGAGACCCCTCCGGGCCGTGTATGTGGGCGGTGGCACCCCTTCTCGCCTTGTCCCTGAGCAGCTCGGCTCGGTTGTTGGTGATCTCGAGAGCCGCTTCGGGCTGGCCGACGGCGCCGAGGTGAGCCTCGAAGCAAACCCCGAGGATTGGAATTTCGCATTGGCGGACGGGTTGCGCCAGGCCGGCTATGAGCGAGTGTCGTTCGGTGTTCAGTCGTTCGATCCGGCTGTGCTGAAATCGCTCGGCCGGGTCCACACGCCCGACCAGGCGGCGACGGCCGTATCGGTTGCCCGCCAGACCGGTTTTCGGTCGATCAACATCGACCTGATCTTCGGTACGCCGGGTGAGACGAACGTCTCGTGGCGGGACACCGTCGATCGGGCTCTCGCCCTGGAGCCCGACCACCTTTCCCTTTACGCGCTGACGGTCGAGAGGGGAACCGCGCTGAGCCGCGCCATTAGCGCGGGCGCTCCGGCACCCGATCCCGACGCGCAGGCCGACGCATATGAGACGGCCGAGGCATTGTGTCGTACCGCCGGTTTGGTCCACTACGAAGTGTCCAATTGGGCGCGGCCCGATCATGGTTGCGTCTACAACCTCATCACGTGGGCCCAAGGCGAATACGTTGCTTTCGGTATCGGGGCGCACGGTCATCGCCAGGGGATCCGTCCGAGGAATCTTCGCCGGCTCGACGCATACCTCGATCGGGTAGAGGGCGGCCTCAGTGCCGAACAGGGCGCAGAGACTCTCGATCCGTGGGGAAGAGAAGTCGAACGTTTGCTGCTTGGGCTTCGGAGAATCGCCGGAGTCGTACCGGGGCGGGGTGGCGAGGCGCTTCTCGCCAGTCTCCGGGGTGAGCGGTTGCGAGAGGCCGGCGTACTCGGCCTGGCGGCGGGTCGGATGGTCGTATTGCGGCCGCTGCTCGGAGATGAGGTCGGGAGAGCCGTCTTAGCACTCCAACCAGGAGAGCGCTAACGTATCTCTTATGTTGGACGAGCGAAAGTCCGAGGTGCTACGGGCGCTCGTCGAGGAGCATATTCGAACGGCTCAGCCCGTGAGTTCCCGAGCCATCCTCGACCTGACCCACCTGCAAGTTTCACCAGCCACGATTCGAAACGACGTGGCGGCTCTCGAGCGCGATGGATTTGTCGTCAAGCCCCACACGTCGGCCGGGCGCATACCGACGTCCCTTGCTTATCGCTACTACGTCGACAATTGCACCCCCCTTCGTTTGCGGACGTCGACTCGCACCAAGATCTCCGGTTTCTTCTCCAGCTTCCACCATGGTCTGGGCGAACTACTCAAGGACACGACGGACCTCCTGTCCGACATCACCCATTACCCGTCGGTCGTGGTCGGTCCCGGACTCGGCGGCGAGGCCATCCACGGGGTCCATCTCGTCCAGATTGCGGGTCAGCTCGTGCTGGTCGTTCTTGTCACCGACACAGGGCGAGTCAATCAAGAACTGGTTCGGCTCGCCGAAGTGCTCGAACCGGATGAAGTGGCCAGGGCCGAGCAACTCATGGCTGAACTGCTCGAGAGCGGCTCACTGGTAGATGCCAGCACCTCGGCCGAGGCGCTTGCCAAGGACTGGCCGGTCCCGGTGGCCGAGCTGGTGAAGGGAGCTCTCGCGGCCG
The DNA here is from genome assembly GCA_029863625.1 of Acidimicrobiia bacterium. GTDB lineage: Bacteria > Actinomycetota > Acidimicrobiia > Spongiisociales > UBA4744 > UBA4744. The sequence goes on along the minus strand of JAOTUY010000044.1, from coordinate 15,259 downwards.
CGGCCCGCTCCGAGGAGGTCACGCGGGAGGTCTACGTCGGCGGCACCAGCCAGATGGCCTCGCTCTGGGAGGACCTCGCCAAGGTCCATCGGGTACTCGAGCTGTTCGAACGTGAGGCTCTCGTTTTGAGCATCCTGGCCAATGTGCCCGAGGGTATTGGTATCCAGATCGGTGGTGAGCTCCCCGTGAGCGACGATGTCGACATTGCCGTAGTCTCGACCACCTATCAGGTCGGAGGAAAAGCGGGCGGTAGCGTCGGGGTCATCGGCCCGATGCGCATGGATTATCGCCGGGCCATATCGGCTGTCGAGGAGGTCAGGGAGAACCTGGAGGAGAGCCTCGGCTCCTCATGAGTAAGGACTTCTACGACATATTGGGTGTTTCCCGCGACGCCTCGACCGAGGAGATCAAGAAGGCCTTCCGGCGTCTGGCTCGCGATTCTCATCCAGACGCCAATCCGGACGATCCGACGGCCGAAGCCCGCTTCCGAGAGATCGCCGAAGCGTACGAGGTGTTGTCTGATCCGGAACGCAGACATCGGTACGACCGGGGCGATACCATCGATCTCAGCGATTTGTTCGCTTCGTTCGGAGGTTTTGATGATCTGATCCGCTCGGTCTTCGGCGATAGCGGGCTCTTCTCCACCCCGACCCGACAGACGAATCGTGGCCGGGATGTTCTGGTTCCGACCCAAATCTCCCTGGCGGAAGCGGCCTTCGGTGTTACCCGGGAACTCGAGTTCGCCGCCCTGGTCGGCTGCGAGACCTGCCATGGATCAGGGGCGGCTCCGGGCACAGAATCGGAAACCTGCAGCAAATGCGGAGGGGCGGGAGCGGTGCGGGTCGCCCGCCGCGGCTTCCTTGGCTCGGTGATGACGCTGACTGCCTGCGATCTTTGTGCGGGGTCGGGCCAGATGATCAGGGTGCCTTGCGAAACGTGTCGCGGGCGCGGGCTGACGTCCGGCGAGCGTTTGGTGAGTGTCGAGATTCCGGGGGGCGTGTCCGAGGGAACCCGTTTGCGTCTCACCGGACAGGGTGAGCCGGGCAGCCGCGGAGCGCGCCGCGGCGATCTGTTTGTTGAGATACACGTGGCGGACGATGATCGTTTCGTTCGGGATGGCGATGATCTCATCGTGCGCATCGATCTCGGTCTTGCCCAAGCGGCCCTCGGTACCGAGGTGGAGACGCCCCTGATCGAAGGTGGCTTCCAGGAAATCGAGGTACCGCGCGGCACCCAGCCGGGAACGGTCTTCTCATTGCGGGGCAAGGGTATGGATCGCCTCGGGAGGCGCGGACGCGGTGACATGCTTGTCGAGATCAACGTGCACGTGCCGGAGGACCTCTCCAAGGAAGAAGAAGAAGCCCTGCGCGCCTATGCCTCGGTTCGAGGAGAAGAGACCAGTCGGACCAAGCGTCGCCGGCGGAGTAGATAGTGGCGAGTCCCCACCTCCGGGTGGCCTAGGTGGGGCACATTCCGCACCTCTACGTGCTGCCGCCGTGGGAGGCGAGCTTCTTGCCCCTGACCGAATTGCAGCACCATCACCTCCACCGGGTGTTGCGACTCGAGGACCACGCTCCCGTTTCGTACACGGACGGCCGGGGGGCGGTCGGGACCGGGACCCTGGGGCCGCAAGGTATCCGCCGGGGGAATGAGTCTCAGATGCCAAGACCGTCGCCGGCATTGACGGTGGCGGTGGCCCCTCCCCATGCGTCCGATCGGGCTCGCTTCATTGTCGAGAAGCTGGGCGAGTTGGGTGTCGAACGTGTGCTGTGGATGATCTCAGATTTTGGACAGGCCAGAGCGCCCCGGACGGACAAGTCGGCCCAATGGGCAATCGGAGCGCTCGAACAGAGCAGGGGAGCCTGGCTGATGTCCATCGAGGTCGACGTGGCGCTGAGGGAGCTGCCCCTACCCATCTGGGTAGTGCAGCCCGGCGGCGGGCCCCTGCCCGCACCGACCGGGGATGTGACACTCGTGGTTGGGCCAGAGGGCGGATTCTCACCAGAAGAACTCAGTCGAGCCGACACGACGGTCGGTCTTGGCGCTAGGGTGCTTCGGGTGGAGACGGCCGCGGTGGTGGCTTCGGCACTAGTGCTACACCACCTGGGCAGAATGAACACGTAGAGGGAGAAATTGTACTCGAAATCGAGTACAATTTCACCTAGAGTGACAAGCAGATCGCACCGGCCGGCCTCGGGCGGTACGCTCTGCGCATATGGCCGGAGGGGAGACATGACCGATACGTACAACCAAACTGTTGGTGAGCGCCTGCGTGCCATCCGGCGCCAGAAGGGTCTCTCACTGCAAGAAGTCGAGGCGCTGTCACATCAGGAGTTCAAAGCTTCGGTGCTTGGGGCATACGAACGGGGGGAACGTTCCCTATCGCTTCCCCGCATGCATCGTCTCTCGGCGTTCTATGGTGTCCCCGTCGACCAGCTTCTGCCGCAGATCGAGCGGGGCAAAACGGCCGTGCCGTCGTGGTCGAGCGGGGGCGTGACCATTGACCTCAGCAAGCTCGAGAAGGCGGACGGAACCAGCGCCGCGATCCTGGAGCGCTTCCTGAGGGCGATCCAGATCATGCGGCAGGACTTCAACGGCCGGGTTCTCACCATCCGGCGCAGCGATCTGCAGTTGCTGGCCGGCCTCCTGGAAGAGGACGAGAAAGCCCTGGGCGACATGTTGGTGAACATCGGTGCCGCAGACGCCGGCACCGCGTAGCGTCCAGGTCCGCACCCTCGGTTGTCGCCTCAATAAGGCGGAATCCGACGAGATTCGAGCCGCTCTCGCCGCCCGCTGTGTCGACATCACCGATGCGACTCCCGAGGTGGTCGTCGTCAATACCTGCACGGTCACCGCCGAAGCTTCGAAGGCTTCTCGCAAGCTGATCCGGCGGTCCGTCGCCGAGCACCCTGGTTCGACGATCGTCGTTACCGGCTGTTACGCGGTCGCTCAACCTGAGGTCGTTGCGGCTATACCCGGTGTCAATCTGGTGGTTTCCAACCAGGACAAGGACCACCTCGCTTCCTTGCTGGCGGGTGACGTCGGCGTTTCCGCCTCCGTGCCTGTGGTCCCCGCACGACCGCGCGCCAATCTCAAGATCCAGACGGGGTGCGATGAGTTGTGCTCGTTTTGCATCGTTCCCCAAACCCGTGGAGAGCTGTCTAGTCGAGCGGCGGGCGACGTTGTGGCAACGGCCCGGGCCCTGGCAGAGGCCGGGACTCGCGAGGTCATTCTGACGGGCGTACATCTCGGCAAGTACGGATGGGATCGAGCCGAAGGACGCCGGCTGGTCGATCTGATCGCCGCGCTCAGTGCCCTACCGGACCTGGAGAGGATCCGACTCTCGTCGATCGAAGCATCCCAGATCGATGTGCCTTTCCTCGAGGCTCTGGCGGCGGAACCCAAAGTCTGTCGCCATCTCCATATTCCGCTCCAGACCGGCGATACTCGGCTTTGGGAGGCAATGCGACGGCCCGGAACGCTCGAGCACTTCCTGGAGATCACGGAACGGGCCAAAGATATCATCGACGACGTCACCCTGACCACCGACGTGATGGTTGGGTTTCCCGGCGAGGACGAACAGGCCTTCGCCAACACACTGGTGGTCACGGAGCTGGTCGGCTTTCGCAAGCTGCATGTGTTCCGGTTCTCGCCCCGCGCAGATACACCGGCGGCGATCGATCCCCGACAAGTCGAAACACCCACCATGCGGGATCGTTCCGAGCGGGTCAGGGATCTCGGCAACCTGATGCGGGCAGAATGGTTGCAGAGTCAGGAAGGGCGGGTGGTCCAAGTTCTGATCGAGAAGGCCGGGCCGGCGCACCAGAGCACCCGGGGACGGCCTCGCCTGAGCGGGCTCACCGACAACTACCTTCGTGTGTACACCCGGGGTCCGGCCGGTCTCGTCGGTCGCTTGGTCGGCGTCTTGGTATCCTCGGCCGGTCAGGACTCTGTGGAAGGAGAGATCGTTGGCCGACTGCCTGTTCTGCAAGATCGCGGTGGGTTCCATCCCGTCTGAGCGGGTGGAAGAGACCGAAAGGGTTCTGGCTTTCCGGGATATCAACCCGGCCGCGCCGACCCACGTCCTCCTGATCCCCAAGGAGCATGTGGCCGACTCCGCTGCTCAAATTCGAAGCGAGCATGGAGAGATGCTGGCCGAGTTGTTCGAATTGGCAGCCCGGATTGCCGAGGATGAGCACCTTGCGGATGGCTGGCGGCTGGTCACCAACGTTGGAGCAGGCGCCGGGCAGAGCGTGTTTCATCTCCATATGCATCTGTTGGGGGGTCGCCCGTTTGGCTGGCCGCCCGGATGAGGCGCATCGTTGTTTCCGTAATGGCGAGACCTCCCGGTATACTGTTGGGACCTTATGGTTTCCCCTCGTAACGAGGATTCTTTGCTCGACACCCCTGCATTCGGAGTCCGGCTGCGCGTTCCCTCCAACCACCTGATGCTCGAATTGGTTGGAGAGCACGACGCGCACCTGCGAGCGTTCGAGGCAGCCTATCCAGACGTCCGGATCGTGGTGCGCGGCAACGAGATTCTGATTTCCGGTGATCCGGTCCGCGCCGCCGAAGCGCGGACGGTCGCCGAAGAATTGCTTATCCTGGTCCAGGAGGGGGAAGCCCTCGACGCGGAGAGAGTCGGTCGCGTGATTGAGATGGTCCGCGACGACGTGCCGAGCCCTTCGGGCGTGCTCACCGAGGGCGTACCGGTAGGTCATGGCAAGATGGTGCGCCCCAAAACGGTTGGTCAGCACCGGTACATCGACGCCATCCGCGAGAACACGTTGGTGTTCAGTGTTGGGCCGGCCGGGACGGGCAAGACCTATCTGGCGATGGCGGCTGCAGTTGAATCGCTGAGTTCGGGTGCAGTGCGGAGGATCATCCTGACCCGCCCCGCAGTAGAAGCCGGTGAGAGTCTCGGATTCCTTCCCGGCGATCTCATCGCCAAGATCGATCCCTACCTCCGTCCGCTGTACGACGCCCTGTACGAGATGCTCGGACCTGAAGAAACGGCCCGGCTGATGGAACGCGGCACCATCGAGATAGCGCCGCTCGCCTATATGCGAGGGCGGACGCTCAACGATGCCTGCATCATTCTCGACGAGGCGCAGAACACCTCACCCCCGCAAATGAAGATGTTCCTCACCCGTTTGGGGTTCAATTCCAAGATGATCATCACCGGCGACATCACTCAGGTCGATCTTCCTATTGGCAGAGGGTCCGGTCTGCGAGTCGCCCGTGACGTTCTCCAGGGGATCTCTGGAGTCGCCTTCGTCGAACTGACGTCTCGCGATGTTGTTCGGCACCGGATCGTTGCCGCCATCGTCGATGCCTACCAGCGTTTCGAAGAGAATGGTGGATCATGAGTAGGCGGCTCATCCGGGCTCGGTTTGTGCGAGCGGTCATCGTGGTGCTCGCGATCACCCTGACGTGGGGTGTGCTTCTCATTGGACAGCAACGTAGCGACATCACCCTGACCATTGGGCAAGCATCGCCCCTTGCATTTGTGGCCGACGGGCCCGTGGTGGTCACCGACGAGGCGGAGACTGAACTGGCCCGACAACAGGCCGAAGATGCGGTCGACCCGGTTTTCAATCCCGATCCCGTGAGAACTCGCGAGGTGTTGGATCAGATCGCGATCGTCATCGAGACCGCCAAGGAGGGCGTGTATCTGGAGGAGGTCACGACGACCACCACCACCGCAACCACCAGCCCGGAACTGGAGCCAACCACCACCTCTTCAACGCAGCCGGCGACCACAACGACGGTCGGAGAGGGTGAACCGGCCTCGACGACGACCACCGAACCGGTGGCAGAGACGGCGGGCGTGCGAGGCTTCCTCTTCCTCGATGCAAACGCCGACGGCCTATTTCAAGCTGAGGCCGGGGACGCTCCTCTTGTTTCGGCGGCGGTTCGTGCCGTCGACTCGGACGGCCGGGAATTCCAGACTCAAACCGATGCAACCGGCACGTTCGCCATTCTTGGGATGGCAGCCGGGGATGTTGCGGTCACGGTGGCAGCGAGCGATCCTCGGCTCGAGCATTTTTCCGCGTCGACGGACAACCTCCAGCAGGAAGCCACCGCTGAGGCAGCCTCGGTGAGTGAGATCGATGCCGTCGGCTTTGCACCGCTCACCAGAACGCTCGAGACCCAACAGCAAGCTTTGCGTGACGCCTTGCCGACCCTTCAGCCCGTCACCATCGAGACGTTGACGACTCTGGCCACCGCAGACGTCATGCGTTCTGCGCAGGGTTTGACGCCCTACCTGTCGGACGTTCAGGAGAAGGCGATCGCTCGGGCGGCCGATGTGCTCGCCGGCGGCATCCAGACCAGCGAAGAATTGAGCACGGCCCGGACCGCTCTCGATTTCAACTGGCCACCGGTCATCCTCAACGATGAATACAACCCGGAAGCGAGCGCCGCCGCCGCCGACGTGGTCAAAACCACCCTCCTCATCAATGAGACGTTCGACGCAGCGGCCACCGCGGCCGCCCAAGCCCAGGCCCGCCAGGAAGTTCAACCGGAGTCTGTTTCCTTCCGTCCGGGAGACACGATTGTTGGTGAGGGTGAGACCGTTACCGCCGTTCACAAAGCGGCCATTATCCAACTTGGCCTCCTCAAGCAAACCGGGCTTCAGGTGCTGGCGATGCTGGCAGTGGTCGCCATGTTGGTCGGGATGCTCTCGTTCTATTTGGCCCGGTTCCGCGAGCAGTTCTGGGCCAATACCAAGCGAGTGGTCCTCTTTGGCGCCCTTATCGTGCTGGCTGCCGGGGCGGCTCGGTGGATCGCCATCCTGACTCCCGATGACAATCTCACCGTCGGCTATCTGATCCCGGCCGCCACTTTCGGGTTCATGGCCGCAATCCTTTTCGATGCCCGGATCGGGGTGATCATGTCCATGGCGGTCGGGGCGCTTACCGCCATCGCTACCCGAGATCCGGGCTTGTCGTTGTTCGCATTGCTGTCGGCGATGTCGCCGATTCCGTTCGTCTCATCGATCTCCGCCCGCGGCGATCTCCGCAAAGCGATCGTCTACACCGCCCTGGCGCTGACCCCGTTGGCCGCGGCCATCTCGTGGTTCTTCGCAGGTCTGGAGAGCGTCCCGCTAGCGGCGTTGTACGGGTTCCTGAACGGGTTCCTGTCCGGCCTGGTGGGAGTAACTGCCGTGTCTTTCTTCGAGATCATCTTCGACATCACGACCACGTTGCGCCTGCTCGATCTGACGGATCGAAATCACCCTGCGTTGCAGATGCTGGAGGAGAAGGCGCGCGGAACCTTCAACCACTCGCTTCTGGTTGGCACGCTCGGGGACCGGGCGGCCAAGTCGATCGGCGCCAACAACCTGCTGGTGCGGGCGTCTGCGTACTATCACGATTTGGGGAAGACCGAGAACCCCCAGTTCTTCATCGAGAACCAATTCGGGATCTCTAATCCTCACGATCACATGCCACCCGAGGAGTCGGCCCAGGCGATCCGACAGCACGTGATCGATGGTGTATCGCTGGCCAAGAAGTATCGGATCCCAGCCTTGGTCGCCGACAGCGTGGTCGCCCACCACGGGGACGGCATCATGCGGTACTTCTATCACAAGGCGATCGAGCGGTACGGCGAGGAGAACGTCAACGTTGATGATTTCCGGCATCATGGCCACAAACCGCGCACCAAGGAAAACGCCATCTTGATGATGGCCGATGCTCTTGAAGGAGCTTCCCGGGCAGTCTTCGCCGACGATGATCCCTCGCCGGAGAAGATTCGCCGGGTGGTCGAACAGGTGGTTGGGGAAAAGGTGGGAGACGGCCAGTTGTCAGAGAGCGCTTTGACCCTCGGCGAGTTGACAAAGGTCAAAGAAGCATTCGTCGACGCGCTGATCGGCCACTACCACCAGCGGATCCCCTATCCGGACTTTCCGGAGGCACCTCCTAGCCCGGGTGGCAGTCGCGCCGAGACCACCGAAAGCTCAAGAACCGTCGTCGTGAGTGCGGACGCGGAAGAGGAGCCCTCTCCGACCGACGTGACCAACGTAGAGTTCCGCCCGTGAGCGTTTTTCTCGCAGACGAGCAGGATGACCCCATAGACGCTGAGCCGCTCAGGCGGCTCGCCGAAATGGTTCTCGAGGAAGAGCGTTTCCCCGATGACACCGAGGTCACGCTGCTGTTCGTTGGCGAAGATCAAATTGCCACCTACAACGACCGATTCATGCACCGGGAGGGCGCTACCGACGTACTGGCTTTTCCGATCGAACACCTCAAGCCCGGGGTGGTGCCGGACCGGAAACGGGGGGGACCCCCGCTTCACCTCGGCGACGTTGTCATAGCCCCTTCATACGTGCGAGTCCATGCCGAAGCCGCCGGGGTGCCTTTCAACGGAGAATTGTCGTTGTTGGTCGTTCATGGATTGCTGCATCTGCTCGGCTACGACCATCAAGAGGACAAAGAGGCGGATGAGATGGAGCACCGGGAGCGGCAGCTGCTGGCGCAGGCGGGAAGGCTGCAAGCTTGATTGTTGCGTTTGTTTGTTCGGTCTTATTGCTGGGCCTGGCGGCGGGCCTGCGAGCCTCCCTAGCGTCGTTGATCCGCACTCCGCGGGCGGACGCCCTCCACGACGCCGCAGAAGGAGACCCGGGCGCGGTGCGGGTTGCCGAACTGCTCGAGGATCGGCCCCGGCTGCAACCGGCGATCGGCATGGTCCATTCCGCGCTTCTGGTCGCGGCTGCCTTGCCTGCCGCCTGGGCGGCGACGGAGCTCACCTTCGGGTGGCCGCTCGTCCTTTTTCTGGTCGTGTTCGGCCTCGCTCTCGTGGTGCTCGGGGAGCTGTTGCCGCGCGCCTGGGGCCGTGATCATCCGCGCCGTCTCGCCTATCGCCTGGCGCCGATGCTGGATATCGCCTGCCGGCTCGGGGACCGGGCCGCCGACCTCGTTGCCGAAGACGAAGTGGCCGACGTCCCGGAAGACCCCGACACCGAAGCTGCCCAGGACGAAGAGGAACGACGTCTCATCACCTCGGTACTCGAGTTCTCGGAGACAATTGTGCGGGAGGTCATGGTGCCCCGCACGGACATGGTCACTATCGGCTCGGATGCTTCGTCGGGCGAAGCTCTCAATCTGGTCATCGAGCATGGCTACTCGCGGATCCCGGTAACGGGCGAGGGGACCGACGACATCGTGGGGATCGTCTACGCCAAGGATCTGCTGAGGATCATGGACCAGGGAGCCGGACCCCAGCCGGTCACGGAGCTGATGCGGCCGGTCTACTTCGTCCCGGAGACGAAGCGGGTGCCGGATCTCTTGCGTGATATGCAGGCAGGCAAGGTTCATATGGCGGTAGTGGTCGACGAGTTCGGCGGCACGGCCGGACTGGTTACGATCGAGGATCTGATCGAGGAGCTGGTCGGCGAGATCGTCGACGAGTACGACACCGAGGCGCCGCTCATCGAAGAAACCGGTGAGCACGAGTATCTCATCGACGCCCGGCTCTCCGTTGAGGAGTTGGGCCAGCTCCTGGCGGTTGAATTGCCCCACGAGGAATGGGACACAGTGGGCGGGCTCGTGTTGGGTTTGGCCGGTCGCGTCCCCCGTAAGGATGAGTCCTTCGAGCATGAAGGGGTTACCCTGACGGTAGTCCGGGTGCAGGGCAGGCGCATTGCCCAGGTGCAAGCATCCACTGCGCACCGGATCGATACCGCAACGTGAGATCCGGGTTCGTGACCGTGGTAGGACGACCCAATGTGGGGAAATCCACCCTCGTCAACGGTCTGGTTGGCAGCAAAGTGTCGATCACCTCCTCCCGTCCGCAGACCACCCGCAATGCGATTCGGGGTGTGGTGACTCTCCCCGTCCTCGGTGAACCCGAGTATCAGATTGTGCTCATCGACACGCCCGGTTTGCACAAACCCCGCACCAGCCTTGGCGAGCGTCTCAACAAACTCGTGTACGGGACGCTGGCCGAAGCCGATGCCATCGTCTTTGTGCTGGACGCAACCCAGGACATCGGACCCGGAGACCGAAGGATCGCCGAGCGGGTCAAGGTGCCCGGAACCGCGGTGATCCTGGTTGTCAATAAGGTCGACGTTGCCTCCCGCTCCCAGATCGTCGCGCAACTCGCCGAAGCCGCCGAGTGGGATTTTGACGCCTACGTGCCTTTGTCGGCGCTGACGGCCGACGGGCTCGACCGGCTGGTCGGGGAGCTGACCCTGCTCTTGCCCGAGGGTCCGCTCTATTTCCCTCGCGACGTCAGGACCGACCAACCCGAGCAGTTGCTCATCGGTGAGATCGTACGGGAGAAATTCCTCGAGCGCCTGCGCGAGGAACTGCCCCACTCGCTGACCGTTTTGGTCAGAGAGATGGAGGAGAGGGAGAACGGTGTGCTCTATGTCGATGCCTTGTTGGTCGTCGAAAGGGAATCCCAAAAGGGCATCGTCATCGGCAAGGGGGGAGACCTCATCGCCGCCGCCGGCCGCGAGGCGCGCCGCGAAATCGAGGCCTTGCTCGGTACCCGGGTCTTTCTCGACTTGCGGGTGAAAGTCGAAAAGGATTGGCAACGCCATCCCCTCCTGCTCGATCGCCTGGGATTCGAGGAGTGACCGCCGGTGGTTGACACCCGGCCGCGAGTAGAGCGAATCGTGACGTTGGCTACCGAAGGGCTGCTGGCCGAGGCAGCACTTGAATACGCCCGATTCGCCTATCCCGAGGTTGACGTACAGGCCTATCTCGATCGACTGGCCGCTATGGCCGGACTCGTCGAGGGAACTACCCATCTCGATTTGCGCCGGGTGGTGGCGATTCGCGAGGGTCTGGGCGGGGACATCGACGACTACTACGACCCTCGCAACTCGTTTCTCAATGAGGTCATCGACCGCCGCAAGGGAATTCCGATAACCCTGGCCGTCGTGTGGATCGAGGTCGGCCGGCGGGCGGGGATTGACGTGCAGGGGGTAGCCCTTCCCGGCCACTTCTTGGTGTTCGCCGCTGGGCAGCTGGTCGATCCTTTTGGCGGTGGGGAGGCGATCGGAGCGGATGAGGCGGCTGCGCTGTTTGCCGAGAACTACGGAGGGGCTCCTCGCCTGAACCCGGAATGGCTCGAGCCGGTGCCGCCCGAAGCCATTCTCGAAAGGATGCTTGGCAATCTGACGGAGGCCTACCGGCGCCGGGCGGAAAACGGCCCCACGGCGTTCCGTCCCCCCGAGTGGATCACCGCCTGTTTTGAGGAGCTTCGGGCCCGGCAGGCTTGATGCGGGTCGTTCGGCGTTACACAGGCAGGCATCGCCTGCGCAAGTGACCGCAATCCGGGTCGGCTCTCAGTCCACGAAGGAGTCGATCCTGGCGGCCAACTCCACGTCCCGTTCGGTCAACCCGCCCACGTCATGGCTGGTGAGGGTGAGGGTCACCGTATTCCAGCGGATATCGATGTCGGGGTGGTGGAAAACCCGTTCGGCCGCCACACCAACCCGCGTTACAAATCCGATTGCCTCGGCGAAGTCCTCGAAGGTGAAGGTACGGGTGATGGTCTCCTCGTGGAGCGTCCAGGCGGGATGGGACGTCGCGAAAGCTGCTTTCTGTGGATCCGTGAGGATGCTCATGGAGCGGAGTCTAAAGCTCGCTTCGCTCGCGTACTTCGTATTGCGTATTTCGTACTTGAGCAGCGAGGGATACGAAGTACAAAGTACAAAGTACAAAGTACATAGTACAAAGTACGCTGTCTTTCGTGGCCATTCGTAGCGACCAAGGCATTGTGCTTCGCAGCTTCCCGTTTGGCGATGCCGATCGAGTCGTCGTCATCCTCAGTCCCAACCACGGCAAGCTGCGCACCGTGGCCAAAGGGATCCGCAAGACGAAGAGCCGCTTCGGGGGTCGCCTGGAACCATTCACGCACGTCGACCTCGTCCTCTACGAGGGACGGAACCTCGACACCATCACCCAGGTTTCGATCATCGAGACCTTCTCGCATCTGCGCGCCGACCTCGACCGGGTCATGGCTGCCGGCACGATGGTCGAGGCCGTCGACGCGGTGGCGAGCGAAGGTGAACCCTCCCTCCGGCTGTTCCTGCTGCTGCAACGCGGTTTACGAGCCCTTGAGCTTCAACAGCCGTCTCCCGATCTGGTTACGGCTTTTCTGCTCAAATTGGCTGAGGTGATCGGCCTGGCTCCGGCTCTCGACTCGTGTGCCAGTTGCGGTCGGAAGGCGGAATCGCTTCGTTTCAGCTTCGCGGCCGGGGGCGCACTGTGCGACAACTGCCGGACGGATGGCGCAGTACGTCTCCGTCCTGGACTGACGGACTATCTCGCGGTTCTGGCCGGCGCCGACCTTGGAGACCTGCCGGAGCCGAATCCGCAGTTCTCCGGGGAGGCGATGGGTGTCACCCGACGCTTCGTCGAGCACCACCTCGAGCGGAGGCTGTCGAGCCTGGCGGTGCTCGATGAGTGAGCTTGGTGAGGGTCTCGATCCAGACCGGATGCCCCGCCACGTTGGGATCATCCTCGACGGCAACGGCCGATGGGCGGAACAGCGCGACCTACCAAGGACGGCCGGCCATGCCGCGGGCGAAAAGGCGCTGTTCGATGCCATTCAGGGGGCGCTCGACCTTGGGATCGAATGGTTGACCGTTTACACCTTCTCCACGGAAAACTGGTCACGTTCCGAGGAAGAAGTCACCTTCCTCATGTACTTCAATCAGGATCTGTTGCTGCGTCGCCGCGATGACCTGCACGCCGATGGCGTCCGTATCTACTTCATGGGGGACCTCGACGACCTTCGGGTTCCCGAGCTCAACAGGGTCAGGATGCGCGATGCCGAAACGCTGACCGCCCAGAACGAGCGTCTCCACCTCGTTTTCGCCTTCAATTACGGCAGTCGGCTCGAACTGGCCGACGCGGCGCGGCGCATGGCCGGCGATGCCCTGTCGGGAGCTCTGGATCCCGACACGATCGACCCGCAGACGGTGTCCTCCTACCTCTACGTTCCGGAGATGCCCGATGTTGACCTCGTCATCCGTACCTCGGGCGAGCACCGGTTGAGCAACTTCCTGCTGTGGCAAGCGGCCTACGCCGAGTTCGTGTTTCCCGAGGTGCTGTTCCCCGACTTCACTCCCGCGCACCTCGCCGAGTGCGTCGCTGAGTATCAGCGGCGCAAGAGGCGGTTTGGAAGGGCCTAGGCAGCCCGCGGCCGGCATAGGCAGCCTGCGGCTGCCGTACTTGGTACTTGGTACTTCGTACTTCGTAGAGTGTTGCGAAGCCTGGTTTCAGAGTACGAGGTACGAAATCCGAAGTACGTTCTTCCAACTACCATCCCCTTCCGCCTCTCCACCAGACAGGACCTCCATGACTATCACCCTCGACACCATCGTCAATCTCTCCAAACGGCGCGGGTTCGTGTTCCCGTCCTCGGAGATCTACGGAGGTCTCCGCTCGGCGTACGACTACGGCCCGCTCGGGGTCGAGCTGCTGCGCAACGTCAAGAATGAATGGTGGCGTTCGATGGTGCAGTTGCGGAGCGACGTGGTTGGGCTCGATTCGGCGATCCTTCAGGCCCGGGAAGTTTGGGTTGCCTCCGGGCATGAGGCATCCTTCACCGACCCGCTCGTGCAGTGCTCCAACTGCAATGCCCGATACCGGTTAGACAAGCTCGACGACCAGGACGTGTGCCCCAATTGCGGCGAACGAAAGACGTTCGGCGCGCCTCGCCAGTTCAACCTCATGTTCAAGACCTACATGGGGCCCGTCGATGACGAGAACGGTCTTGTCTACCTCCGGCCGGAGACCGCCCAGGGCATTTTCATCAACTACGAAAACGTCCGCCGGACGGCGCGGAAGAAACTCCCGTTCGGGATTGCCCAGATGGGCAGGTCGTTTCGGAATGAGATCACCCCCGGCCAGTTCGTCTTCCGGACCAGGGAGTTCGAGCAGATGGAGATGGAGTTCTTCTGCAGGCCGGAGCAGGCCGGGGAGTGGTATGACTACTGGACCAAGGATCGCTACCAGTGGTACCTCGACCTTGGAATGTCTGAGGAGAATCTTCGGATTCGCCCCCATGGTGATGAAGAACTGGCCCACTACGCGGCCGCTTGTTCGGATATCGAGTACCGCTATCCGTGGGGTTGGGATGAACTCGAAGGTATCGCCAACCGCACCGACTTCGACTTGAAAGCTCACACCGAGCGCAGCGGTACCGATCTTTCGTATTTCGATGAAGAGTCGGATGAGCGTTTCTTCCCCTACGTGATCGAACCGGCCGCCGGGGCGACCCGCACCACGTTCGCTTTCTTGATGGACGCCTATCACACCGAAGAAGTGCGGGGCGAAACCCGGGTGGTTCTCAAGATCCATCCGAGGCTGGCACCGTTCAAGGTGGCCGTGTTGCCGCTTTCGAAGAAACCGGAGCTGGTCGGCGAGGCCGAGAAAGTCGCCGATCTTCTCCGTCCCAAATACCTGTTGGATTTCGACGTTACCCAGTCGATCGGCCGCCGTTACCGCCGTCAGGACGAAATCGGCACGCCGTACGCGGTCACATTTGACTTCGACTCGCTGGAGGATCGGGCGGTCACGGTACGAGACCGCGACACGATGCAACAGGACCGGATTCCGGTTGAAAACCTCTTGGCGTATCTGGCGGAGAGGTTGCCGTAGGCGAGCGGAGGTTTGACGAGCGAAGTCAAAAGATTGGTCGCTCCCTTCCCACGCGAGAATCCCCCGGAGTCCCTGACGCACCGCCCCTCTACACTCGCAGCAATGGCCTTCCATAGAGATGACATCGAGCGGGTCCGCCACGCCACCAACATTGTCGAGCTCCTCGAAGGAGTGACGACCGTCCGCAAGCGCGGGCGTACCTTCACCGCCATCTGTCCGTTTCACCAGGAGAAGACTCCGTCCCTGTCGATCGATGTCGGCCAGGGGCTTTATCACTGCCTCGCCGGTGACACCGGGGTATTGACGTGGGAAGGTGTTGTACCCATCGAAAAACTTGCCGGAGGTACGCACCGGCTTCTGACGACCGGCGGCGTGTGGGTCGACGCTCCCATCTCATCATTCGGTGAGCAGCGGTTGTGGGGGATCCGCTTGTCGAGGAACCGCGTTTCCAAGACGATCTACGCAACGTCGGGTCATCGTTGGCTGGTGCGCAATGGGCGCCGCGTGGTCGTGGTCACGACGCAACACCTCGAGCCTCGCATGCCGCTCGCCTACGCCTATCCAAACAACGGTGGGGCGAGTCGGGTTCCTCCCGCTCCTTTTGGTGTCGCGCAAGGGTTCGTATTTGGTGACGGCAC
>JAOTUY010000105.1 GCA_029863625.1 Acidimicrobiia bacterium | reverse complement strand
ATGAGCAAGGCTGACCTCGCCGGGGACGGGCATGCCGCTTCCTCCACCGACGATGGCGGGAGTGGTGGCGGTGTGGTGGGGAGCGCAAAAGGGGGGCGTCGCGGGCGGGACGGCATGGCGACCGGCTGCCGACCAGATTTGAGCGACCTGAAGCCGCTCATCATCGTCCAGAAGCGGCAGGACCCCCGGCAAACACCGGGCCAACATCGTCTTCCCGGAACCGGGCGGACCGGAGAGCAGAAGGTGGTGCCCACCGGCGGCGGCTACCTCCAATGCCCGACGGGCAAAAGCCTGCCCCCGCACCTCACCGAGCTCGACCGGAGGGTCGAGCACTTGGCCGGGTGGGTCGGCCACCGGCCCCCCCGGACTCTCACCCAGAGCCACCGAAACCGCTTCGGCGAGCGATCCGATGCTGCGCACCACCGCTCCTTTCACCATCGAAGCTTGACCGGCGGCCATTCCGGTGAGAATGCACGGAAGGTTCATATCTCGCGCCACGAACCCTGCCGCCAGTCCTCCGCGCGCTTCGCGCACCGAGCCGTCCAGAGCCAGCTCGCCGAGGGCGACCACGCCGGTGACCGCATGCGGAACTGCTCCCGAGGCGGCCAATACGCCCAGCGCGATCGGCAGGTCATACGCCGATCCCACTTTGGGAAGGTCGGCCGGGGCAAGATTCACGGTCACCCGGCGGCTCGGGAATCGGAACCCGGAGGATGCCATGGCGGCCCGAACCCGGTCCTTGGCTTCTCGCACTGCCGTGTCGGGAAGGCCCACAAGAGCGAATCTAGGTTCCTGGCTACCGACGTGGACCTCGACTCGCACCGGTCGGGGCTCTACCCCGACGAGTGCCACTGAAGTAATTGCTGCAAACATGGGGCGAACGTACGCCCCGGGTATGACGAAAAGATGATCACGAACCCCGGACCGTTCCCGCCTGCGTCTGAGCTCAGCTCGCCTTGACGAACAGCGGTGGTGACGTCTCTTCCCAGGGGTTGTCAGTGAGCACGACTTTTGGTCCTTGACCGATCTGCAGCAAGCCGCATCCCGAACAGATCTTCCGAGTCAAGCCGGCACCAATGCTGTGTTCGTGAAAACGATGCTTGTTTCCACAACGGTTCCCTTTGTCGGCCATGTCTGTCACTCCTTGTGCTCAGAGATAGATCGGCACGGCAGGCTCGCGAATTGAGAGTGTTTCTCTTCCGACCGAAGTGACTACTCCCCCCTGGTCTTTGAGGCATTGAGAACGTCTTCGATCATCACACTCTCCTATCACCGCGGCCGGACCAGAGGTGAAGGTCATTCACCTGGGCAAGGCCACAACCGCTGCGGCGGTCGCGATCAACCCCGTGAGGCCCCACATGACTCTCGGCGACGATCCGGGAGGTGGCCTCGAGCTCGCCCGGTTCCACCGGCCGGTTCGCCATCCCCATCTCGAGAGCCTCATTCGCTTGGCACCGCTCGGCTGAGTCCCTGAGGGCCCCCGAACTAATGACCGGGACAAGAAGGAAGAGCCAATACCATGGAGGCCATGGGATTGAACCCGTTCCGGGAACAGCGGAGGACACTCGTCGATATTGCGATGATGGTCGCCGCTATCGTCGCGGCCGTTGGGGCGGTGTTGTGGGCAATTCTTTCCAACTAGACGAGATCGTTGCGCCCGTCCAGCCCTACGCAGCCCGTAAACGGTACGCGTGTCCTGGATGCAACGGTTCTATTGAAGTGGGCGTCTTTCACCTGGTCGTGATTCCCGAGCACGAACCCGACCTGCGCAGACATTGGCATCATGGCTGCTGGTTCAAAGAGCAGCGCAGGCGCCGACGTCCGCTTCGCTGACAAAGGACTCAGGCGACGTCCGGCACCCATCGGATGGCAACCCCCGACGGACCAATCGAAACGGCAATCAGGTCGACCCTCGGAATCCCCAGGCGGTTGGCAAGGCGCCGCACCTGGGCCGCCTTGGGTCGGGTAAAGGCGTAGGCGGGATCATCGAGACCGCCGGTCTGAACAGTCTTGACTTCAACGGCTATCCGTCGTTCTCCCAGGGCGACCACCAGGTCTATCTCACCACGCCCGACTCGCACATTGCGTGCGATGATGCGGGCTTGGCGACCGATCAGGAAGCGAGCGGCCAGAGACTCACCCATGGTTGCGAGTTGCCGCCGATTCAGAGTTGGACGCCCGGCTCCAGTTCTTCGATGTTCACGTCCCTGAACGTGAGCACTCGAACCCTTTGCAGGAATCTGGCCGGCCGGTACATGTCCCATACCCAAGCATCCTCGAGCTCGACCTCGAAATGCACCGAACCGTCTTCCTGGTGTTTGTTCAGCGTGACCTTGTTGGCCAGGTAGAAGCGGCGTTCGGTCTCGACGACATACCGGAACATGGGAAGCACATCCCGGTACTCCTTGTAAATCTGAAGCTCGACTTCAGATTCGAATCGCTCGAGGTCTTCTTCATTCATGTCATGGCTCTCGATCGGGTGCACGCGAGATCACTCTCGATATCGGCGATCATAACGCCGTAACTGAGCTTCTTCTCGTTTCCACCCGAGGTTCACTCAGTTCTACCTTCCGGGTGTGACACGGTCGGTTAGTGGTCTCCTGAGTAATCCCCTTGCGCAGATCGGCGGTCGAGTAGGCCGTCGAGATGCATGACATGCATTGCTCAGCAGTCTCTACAGGCCACCCCAACGGTCGAGGGGCCATACCCGGACGAAGGCGCGACCGACTATCGAGTCGGTGTCGATGGAACCGAAGCGGCGGCTGTCCTGACTGCGGGGACGATTGTCGCCCATGACAAAGACCGTTCCGGCGGGAACCTGCACCGGCCCAAAATCGGGCATGAACGCAGATTCGTCGAGGTAAGGCTCATCGAGCGGCACATCGTCGATCAGCACCTGATTGTCCTTGACCTCGAGTTGCTGACCCCCCACCGCTACCACCCGTTTGATGAGATCCTCAACGGCCGGGGTCTTCAACCCCAACGATTCGGCGACATTGCGAACGATCGCTTGCAGGAGCGGCTCGGCCTCTTCTTCGACTCCGAACGGCGGATCGAACACAACAACGTCGCCTTGTTCAGGCTCACCGAAGACGTAACTCAACTTGTTGACGAGGACCCGGTCGTTGATTTCCAACGTGTGGATCATTGATCCGGAAGGTATCCAGAAGGCCTGCACGAGAAAGGTCTTGATGAGTACGGCCACCACAAGGGCTACCAGCACCAAGATCGGCAATTCGACCAGAAAAGAGGTCTTCTTCTTGGCCTTGGCCGGCGTTCCGGGTCGCGGAGACGGCGCAGCGAATTCGTCAGGATCCGGCGGAATGAAGGGATCGGTCATCTCAACTCGGGCTCAACGAGCCGGGCGCCCTTAGCGCTGTTCTTTGATACGAGCGGCTTTGCCGACCCGCTCGCGGAGGTAGTACAGCTTGGCCCGCCGCACAGCACCCTTCCGAACGACTTCGATCTTCTGGATGATGGGGGCATGGACCGGAAACACTCTTTCGACGCCGACGCCGAAACTGATCTTCCGCACCGTGCAGGTGTCGTTTACCCCTCCGCCCTTCCGGGCGATGACAACGCCCTCGAAGAGCTGCACCCGCTCGCGCCCTCCCTCGACAACTCGAACGTGCACGCGCACGGTATCGCCGGCTCTGAAATCCGGAAGGTCGTCGCGCACATACGCGCTCTCGAGCTGATCAAGCTTGTTCATCGGGAACTCCTTCGCGAGGGCCGCACGGCAGAAGCGTCCGGCCGACAGCGATTGTACCACTCCAATGGGTGGTTGCTAATCGATCTCCTGGTGGTCGTCCGACAGAAGGTCGGGACGGCGTTCTTGCGTGCGGCGCAAGCGCTGCTCTTGCCGCCATGCCTCGAGCTTGCCATGATCTCCTGAGAGGAGCACATCAGGCACGCGCCATCCCCGGAACTCGGCAGGCCGCGTGTAATGCGGCTCTTCGAGAAGCCCCGCGCGAAAGGACTCCGATCCAGTGGATTGGGGATTCCCCAGCACGCCGGGGAGCAGGCGAGCCACTCCCTCAACCGCCGCCAACGCTGCTGACTCCCCGCCCGCCAGGACAAAGTCTCCAAGAGAGACCTGTTCGTTGACCAGGTGTTCGGCCACCCGTTCGTCCACTCCCTCGTAACGACCACAGACGAAGGTGACATGTGGCTCAGTCGCCCAGCGATCAAGAGTCGGCTGGTCCAGACGGCTGCCCGCCGGCGTGAAAAGCACCTTGTGACTATCGCCTACCGATTCGAGCGCAGCAGCGAGAGGCTCAACCATCAGCACCATCCCCGGGCCGCCCCCAAACGGTGCATCGTCCACTTGCCGGTAGGCGCCCTGGCTGAAGGTGCGCAAATCGATGAGTGACACCTCGAGGAGGCCCGCCTCCTGAGCGCGTCCCACCACGCTGACTTTCAGCGGGGAAGCAAAGAATTCCACAAAGAGGGTAACGATCGAAATCTTCATACCGGTAAAGAACCTGTGTCGGCTGGGTATAGGGTATCCTCGCTGGCGGAGGAACCGTGGGAAACAACGACTTCATCGCAGGGGATCCCTGGGGTCTGCCGATCGAAGATTCTGAAGATGCTGAGGCCGAGACGGCGCGCCCTGAGAACGACGCACCACAACCGAACGGCCATGGCGAAGAAGGCAAACCTGAAGAGGACGTAGACCTGGACGTCAATGTCGAGGATCAGGCTGTTTTCGAAACACCCGAAGACCGCGATGCAGGGCCGACCCCGGATGAAGAATCCGCTGGCGTTGAAACCGACACCGAACCCGATGGATGGTTGTCGACTATCGAAGAACCCGTATCAACAGAGGTGCGTTACGACACACCCCGGGAAGAGGGCGAGGCAGTAGAAGAGGAGGACGCGGCAGACGAGGATGCATACGAGTTCAGAGCCCCCTCGCGCACCCCACTCTCCCAGATGATTGCCGCCGCGCAGAGCGTGGTCAGCTCCGTGCAGGGGGATCAGGCCGAAGAGACCGATGAGGTTGACGGGTCCGAATCCGGCGACGGCGAGCCACTGGTCGTCAGCGAGGTCGACAGCCATGAAGAGTTTCCTCCCGAAGATGGAACCCCCCTCGAAGATCCATGGGTCGACCACAGCACCCCCGAGCCGGCCCTGGAGTCCGCCTACGCCCAACCTGACCCGGCGGCCGGCAACGATGATTTGCCCGAAGAGCCGCCTTCGTGGTTGATCGTCGACACCGAACCCGACGGAGATCAATCCGGCACCTCCCTCAGCGAAGAAGCAGTTGAATCCGGGAACCGTCACGGCGCTGATGACGATCGGAGCTTTACGCCCGGAGACATCGAAACTTCGATGCAAGGACTCGCTGCGCCCGAACCTGCCGAAGTTCCCTTCGCCGAAGACCGGTTTGCGATGGGAGGTGAGGAACAACCAGAGACAGATCACGAATTCGGGGCGGTGGACATGGATTCCTCGCCCGGCGTTTACAGCGAGCTGCACGACCTATCAGATCAGGACGAGCAGGCAGAGGCGCTGCTCCAGGAGGCCGCCGAAGCCTTCGGTCGAACCGACCACACAACCATCGAGCCACTCGACGAAGACCTCCAAGAACTCACCGAAGACCTCGCCCCCAGCCCAACAGACATCGACAGCT
>JAOTUY010000104.1 GCA_029863625.1 Acidimicrobiia bacterium | reverse complement strand
TGCAAGCAGCGGGGATTTAAGCCCTTCCTGCTTCTCCAAACCAGCCGCCAGTGGCCACCTACCGCGAACAGACGGTCGAGATCGTGCTCCCCAGAAAGCCCGCCCTAAGCGGCGACGCGCGTCTTTGGGCAAATGATGCCGGCCGGTATCGAATCCTGGCCTGTTCCTTGCTGCGTCGCCGCGAATGGAATCGGCGTCCGGCCTGCCTCTACTCGACGAACCGAAGCTCTATCGACCCCGTCGCCCCGAGCGATCACCGCTCTGCGCGGTCCTGTTCCAGTTCTTCGACATTTTTGCGCGCGAATACGAATTGCGCTTCGAGTGCGCCTTCGGTCCGCTTCGGAGCATCGTTACCAAAACCGTCGAGCGTTTTCTGGGGTGCGGCATGCCGGAAGGCGGTTTCGCGCGAGTCCGGTGCGACGCGTGCCGTGCGGAATATATCGTCGCGTTTTCCTGCAAGCAACGCGGGTTCTGTCCCTCGTGCTCGGCCAAGCGCGATGTCCTGTGGGCAGAGTTCGCTCCGGGAGCACGTCGTCCGCGACGTGCCGCACCGCCACCTCGTGTTCGCCCTTCCGAAGGCGCTCCGCCCGGCCTTCCGGTATCGCCGCTCCCTCCTTCCGAAACTCGCCCTGTGCGCCTGGAACGCCGTCGCCGCGAACATCCGCTCCTACACCGGTGCGGACGCCCTTCCCGGCGCGATCGTTTCGATCCGGACGGCCGGAGAGTTTCTGAACTGGCATCCGCATCTTCACGTCCTGGCGACGGCCGGCGCATTCAATGCTGATGGCGGGTTCCTTCCCGCATCGTACGTCGACGTCGCCGTCCTGCGGGAGTTCTTTCAGGCCCCCGTTCTTCTCCTTCTTCTCAAAGAACCAATGATCTCGCCGGAACTGGTCGAGAAGATGCGCACGTGGCGCCATTCCGGTTTCATGCGTTCGCCGGCGACGAGATACCCGACATCGACGACTGTGCCGGTGCGGACAGACGATGCGCGTCGTCGGGTTCGTCACGCAGGCGCACGTCGTCATTCGACCGAAAGAATCCCCCGCGCATAGAGGCTTGCTGAGTCGGACGCCATGGTCGGTCGTCGCCGTCACAGAAAACATTTGCATTCCCTCTATAGTTTCCATGTCTCTTCGAGATTCCAAGACGACTCCCCAAACTTTCAAAAAGTTCACCAAACACGCCGATACCTTCGGCAGTGTGACCGCAATCACGGATCTCTCCGGGCATTCAGACACGATATAAGCATGAATCCTTCGGAAAGACCGGTCGCCGTGGAGTTGCCGTTGCCGGGCGAGCTGCGGGGGACGTGTTCCAACTGGAAAGGGTGGAAAAATGTAACCGCCTCCATTCCAATTCTGAAATTCCGCCTCCTCCGAGTCCCCGCCGAATCGCGGCGGCCACCAAGCCCGGGGTGGTCCTTTTGATGGCCGTACGGCGGGGCCCGCCGGAGACCGCTATCCTCCTCTGCAACAACGGGATTCCGCTGGTACCGGCCCCGTCGCGCGATAGGCCTGTGGGCACGCCCGGATGACTCGACGACATCGAAGTGGCACGGAAGTTGAATTAACACCAGAAGGACGAAGCGGCAGTGCCGCTACCCGAACAAGGGAGACCGCTGGAAGTGGGGAAGTTTCCTTATGACCCTGATGTCGCGTGGCTCCACGCTGGGTTTCGCGCTGCTTATCCTATTGGCCCTGTTGCTGGGGACGGCTTCCCCGGCGGTGGGCGCGGAGAAGTTTTGCAGCGATCCTCCGTATTTCGGAGTGATTGACGGGAATATACGTCCTGTTCCTACCCAGATCACGATCGACAGGGATTGCACGTTCAAGAACTTTCCGCAGTCTAACCCGCTGACCTCCACCCTTAACTTTCAAACGAACGACCCTTCGATATATCTCATTATCTTCGAAAACGTTTACTACACAGGCAATATGGCGTGTGCCAACGTCGACCACAGGATCTGGTTTTCCAACAGCTCGTATTACGGTTCCAACAATGCCTGTCAGGATCTTTTCATCCCCGTAGAAACGATCGACAAGAAGAACCCCGCGGGCCAGACCACGGCCGTCATCGGCGTGCCCTTCACGTACACGCTCACCCTCCCGTCCATGAACCTGGGGGGCGGGCCGTCGGTCAACGACCTGCACTCCGTCGCCATCTGGGACGATCTCACAGAGACAGGTGCGGATCTCACCTTTGTCGGCATCAACGCCTACTATCAGGGCAGCGGCGTCCCCGTGACGCTTGTGCCCGAAGACGACCCTTCGGCGCCTGGCGGGGTGTGGACGCCCAAGAACCTCTCCTACAAAAAAATTCCGCTCATCCAGGCCGGGGAGCAGATCGTCATCGAGATCACGGTCGTCCTCGATGACACCCCGGCAAACGCGCCCGGGACGCAGTTCGTCAACACCGCCAAGTGGCAGTTCGGGAGACTCATCGAAGGCGTGTACTACGAACCTCTCCCGGGCGAGTGGGGGCAAACGGAGCCGATGACGATCGTCGCGCCCGAACTCGTGGTCACCAAGACCGGCTCGACCTCGGTGATCAACGTCGGCGAGTGGGCCAATTTCACCATCGACGTGTGGAACGGCGGGACCTCGGCCGGCAACGCCTGGAACATCAATATCGTCGACCGTCTGCCGAGCACATCCTCAAACCGGTTCAACGGCGGGATGTGCGACCTGACGCCGGAGGTCACCGGCGTCACGCTCGCGGGCAGATCTCTTACCCTGGGCACCGACTATTCGCTCAGCTACGTCGGCTGCGAGCTGAGCCTCAACCTGCTCGGGGCGGCCGGCTCGATCGGGCCGAATGAGCGCCTGGTAATCGCCTACCGCACCAAGGTCGACGCCGACAGTGAAAGCGGCGCCCTGCTCACCAACGTTGCCGCCGCCACGCGGTGGTCCAACAACACGGATAACACCATCGGCCAAACCTACGGGTGCGTCCCGACCGACGGTACGGTGGGTACTGCCGACTGCCAAGACGCACACGACCTGCTGGTGGCGCTTTCGGGGTATTTCTTCGAGAAGACCGTCGCGAACCCGGCGACCGGCCAGATCGTCTCCACCGCTCAGCCGGGGGAAACGCTCCGCTACACGTTGAGCCTGCGGAGCATCGACGAGGTATTCACCGGCGTTCGTTTCTACGACGACCTCAACACCGCGGCGGCCTTCGTGCCCGGCTCGCTCTTGCTCGTGAGCTATCCCGCGGGAGCGGACGTCTCCCAAACCGGCAACGGGATCCTGGACATCCGCAACCTGAATGTTCCGGCCGGCGGCGCGGCCGAGGTGACGTTCGATATCACGCTGGCCTCGACCCTCGCTGAAGGTTTCGTGGTCCTCAACCAGTCGGACCTCATCCAGGGCGGCGTCAAGATCGCCGACAGCGACGATCCCAACATCAATGGTCCGGCCGACCCCACTGTAGTGGGCGACGAGGACCCG
This sequence comes from Acidimicrobiia bacterium, assembly GCA_029863625.1. Lineage (GTDB taxonomy): Bacteria > Actinomycetota > Acidimicrobiia > Spongiisociales > UBA4744 > UBA4744. The sequence continues at coordinate 2,189 of JAOTUY010000104.1, read as the reverse complement.
ACGCGAGTCGTGATCGCCCTGCCTCCGGCTTCGCCGCCGGCGAAGGCGCTGGTCTCTCCGGCGACCCCTGAAGCGACCATTGGCCAGGAGGTGGTGTACGAGATCAGGGTGCCCGCCACCGCGAGCACCCGTCCGCTGTACGACGTCGTGGTCACGGATACGCTCGACGGGAACCTCGAATATCTGGGCTTCACCCAGACCAGCGGCCCGACGGTCACGGACAACAGCGTCGTCCCCGACCTGAGCTTCGTCGTCGCCCAGATCCCGGCCGGCCAGCAGGCGGTCTTCGAGGTGCGCGCCCGCGTTCGCAACGTATTGAGCGCCCAGCAAGGCGTTTCGATCAACAACACGGGGTCCTACACGTATGCGAACTCCCCGGGCGGAGCCCGACAGCCCGCGCTGACCAGCAATACCGTGACGCTCTCTATTGTCGAGCCGCACATATCGAGCATCACCAAGAGCGCCAACCCGACCACGCCCGCTGCAGGAGAGACCGTGCGCTACAGCGTGACACTGACGGCGGTCGGCTCCACCTATTCGTCGGATGTGTTCGATGTCACGATTACCGATTCCTTGGCCCTCGGTTTGGTCTATGCCGGCAACCCGGCCGTCACCGTCGGCAGCGGGGTCGGCGCCAACAACACCATCGGCGCGCCGGTCGTTACGGGCGACGGCGTCAACCAGGCGCAGACGCTTCGCTGGAGCCTGGAGGACGGCAATGCCGACATCGACATTGCCGAAGGCACGTCCGTCACCATCTCCTACGACGTGAACGTGCTCGGCGGCGTGCTCGCCCAGACGCTCGCGAACAGCGCCGTCGCGATGTGGACCGGCATCGACGGTCCGAGCGCATTCGAGCGCAACGGCACGGACGGCATCGGGGGGCTGAACGACTACATAACGGCGCCCGCCACGGCCACGATCGGCAATCTGCCGGTGCTGTACGCCCAGAAGACCGCACAGATCTACGAGGACTTCAGCTCGCCGGGGATCGTCGATCCGGGTGACGTGCTGCGCTACACCATCGTCTTCAGCAACTCCGGCGCGGTCCCGGCCACGGGCGTCGTGCTCACCGACACCGTTCCGGCCAATACCACGTATATCGCCGATTCCCTCCGTCTGAACGGCGCGCCGCTGGGACCCGACGGCGGGGTGTCGCCGTTGATCGCCGGGCTGTCGGTGCAATCTTCCGACAATCCGGGTGCCGGCATCGTTTCGCCCGGCGAAACCGCCGTAATCACTTTCGAGGCCAGGGTCAATGCCGGTGTTCCCACGGGGACCCTGATCATCAACCAGGGCACGATTACCTCCAACGAACTGCCGCCGGGGGCCACCGATGCCGACGGGATACCGTCCAACGGCAACCAGCCGACCGTGGTCGTCGTCGGTGCGGTACAGCTGCTCTCCATAACCAAGGAGGTATCGGTGGTCGGCGGCGGAACCGCCTTGGCCGGCGGCCAGCTGGAGTACGTCATCCGGGTGAACAACATCGGGAGCCTGCCCGCCACCCAAGTGGTGGTGACCGATGACCTGAATCCCCCCCTGGGCGATCAAGTAACCTACGTCGACGGGTCGGGCACCTTGAACGGTTCCACGGACGGGGTCACCTATGCGGGCGGGGTGCTCACAGCCGACTATTCCGCCCAGTACGGCGATCTTCCGCCGGGCGCCACTGCGGTCGTGCGCTTTCGTGTGCAGATCAACCCCGCCCTCGCCATCGGGACAACGATCACCAATACCGGCGTGGTCCGGTGGAACGATCCCGGGCAGACCGACTCGGCCAGCGCATCCATCGACGTGGGCGGCACACCGGGCAGCGCCAGTCTCAACGGCAACGTCTGGCACGACGCAAACCTGGACAAATTCCCCGACAACGGCATCGAGACCATGATGGGGGGCTGGTCCGTCGAGCTTTATCGCAACGGTCAGTTGGTCACCACGACGCTCACCGATGCCAACGGCTTCTATCGGTTCAGCGGCCTGGCGCCCAACGAGGGCACTTCAGAGCTTTATGAACTGCGCTTCCGCGCGGCGGGCGCGGGACCGAACACCGCCTCGATGGGTCAGGCCGACTCGCCGTTCACCAATGGCCCGCAGCGGATCAGTGACATCACCGTCGCCTCGGGGGCGAATCTGCAGAACCTGAATCTGCCCCTCTGGCCCAACGGCACCGTGTACAACTCCGTGGA
>JAOTUY010000103.1 GCA_029863625.1 Acidimicrobiia bacterium | reverse complement strand
ATCCTGGCCGAAGTCAAAGGCACATCCCTCGCCAAAAAGGGGCTCCTCAACGACGACGAATTCCTCACCATCGTCCGTGAGGTATTACCAGGACGGGTCAGCTAACCCAACCAACAGACAACAGAAAGAGCAGCTTTCCCGTTTCGGCCCGCGCCTACTCCAGTCCGAGGACCCGGGCCGAGGATTCGCCGGCCCGGATGCGATCTATCCACTCCCGCTCGCGGGTCACCACCCGCTCCACTTCAGCAAGCACGGTGCCCACCTGAGCGACGGGGACGACCGTGACCCCGTCGGCATCGCCCACGATGATGTCGCCGGGGTTGACGACCACCCGGCCACACTGCACGGGAACCCCATGGAAGCCGCGGAAACCCTTGTGCGGACCCGCCGGACAGGTGGCCCGGGCGAACAGGGTGAAGTCCAGCGCAGCGATCTCGTCGATGTCCCGGACCGCCCCGTCGATAACCGCTCCGATCACGCCTTGCGCTCTGGCTGCCAGAGTGAGGACGTTGCCCCACACCGCCCGGTCGGTCCCGCCCTGGGCATCGACCACTACCACAGAGCCCGGTAACGCATCAACCAGCGCCCGATGGATGCTCGACGAATCCCCCGTGCCGGTGAGGACGGTGTGGGCCGGGCCCACCATTCGCTGCCCGCACATTCGACGGATACCGCCTTCCATCGCGCCGACCCGGCCGATGGCGTCTGAGAGGTTGGCGGTTGCCACTGTGTCCCAGGCCTCGCCATCGAAGCCGGCCGCAGGGCTCACGCCTTCGTCCTGCTGCGCACCACAGCACCCAGACAGGCCACGTCGAGATCGCCGAAATCCAGTTCCAGGCCGGCCCGGGTGAGGCCCCGGACAACCTCCATGACGCCTCCGGCGCCGAATTCCTCGCCGACCAGCTCCATGTCCTTGGCCGCCTGGCGAAGCGCGAATCCTCCCGCAGCCGCCGAACCGGCGATCGTTTCGGACCGCGCCGCGGCGATGGGTGAGATCCGCTCGATGACCGAGGCGAAGGCCTTTACATCCAGGCCGGGTTGGCGGTCGATCAGCCACGAGAGACTCTCGGCGGTGGCGCCCAGCACCGAAACCAGCAGCCCGTTCACCGCCAACTTGACCGCCGACCCACTCCCAATCGGTCCGAACACAACGGTTCGCGCCGCGATCGCCTCGAGAAGGGTCTCGTAGCGATCGAAGATCGCCTGGTCGCCACCGCCCAGGACGGTCAGCTGGGCGTTCTCGGCCGGCTTCACCGACCCGCTCACCGGCGCATCAAGGAATCCAAAACCGGCGGCCTCGACCCGCGACCCGAGGCGCTCGGCCGCGGTAGGCCCTATGGTCGAGGACTGGATGATCACCGCGCCGGGTTTCGCCCCGCCCGTCCAGCCATCTTCGCCGAACAAGACCTGTTCTACGGCATCAGCGGCCGAGACCATCACGAAGGCGACTTCGGTCTGCTCCCCCACCGCCCGGGGCGAATCGACCGGCGTTACCCCGTCAGGCGGCTCGATCGGCGAGCGGTTCCAGGCCAGCACCCGGTGCCCGGTCTTGGAGAGGTTGCGGGCCATCGGGCGCCCCATTGCCCCCAGTCCCATGAAGCCAACGTCCATATCGAATCTCCTTCAGTCGCAGGTTCCTTTTCCAGCGGGATCCTACCGGCGAAAGCAGCGCCAATCGATTGGACCGCATCTCCGCGAAGCGCTCCGACCATGGGGCTCTATGATCGACCCGGTAGCGGTCAGTGGCCGGGGCCGACCACCCGGTTCCGCAGCTGCCCCAAACCCTCGACTTCACATTCCACCACGTCACCGGCCTGAAGGAATCGGGGCGGGTCCATCACGAAACCAACCCCGTGCGGGGTTCCGGTCAACAAAACGTCGCCCGGCTCCAAGGTCATCCCCCGGGCCAGGAAGTGGATCAGGTGGTCAATCGGGAACAACATCTCGCTCGTCGACGAATCCTGCCTCACCTCCCCGTTGACCAGGGTCTTGATTGCAAGTGCTTGTGGCTCTGGTACCGAGTCGGCCGTTGTGATCCACGGTCCGTTGGGGCAGTAGGTGTCGAAGCTCTTCGACCGGACCAGCTGACCATCGGCCTTCATGCAGTCCCGGGCCGTCACATCGTTGGCCACCGTGTAGCCGAATATCGCGCCGAGGGCGGCGGCCTTGGAGACTCCCTTGGACCTTCGGCCGATGATCACCGTCAGTTCAGTCTCGTAGTCGGCCATCTGGGTCAGCTCCGGATCGACCACAATGTCGTCGGTGGGGCCGACCAGCGACGTGTTGGCCTTCATGAAAAGGATCGGATTCAGAGGGGCTTTGGAATTGGTTTCACGGATGTGATCGGAGTAGTTGAGGCCGATCGCCATGAGCTTCCCCGGTGCGACGATCGGGGAGAGGAACGACGGATCGACCACGCCTTCTCCGAGGGTCTGGACATCGAGGGCAGCCAGCGCATCGGCGGTTTCCACCAGCTCAGGCGTGGTCGCAGCCTCGATGCCAAGCGACCCGATATCGACCCAGGACTCGTCGCCACCCTGGACGGCAAACACCGGCCCGGCGGGCCCACCAATTCGAGCAATTCTCACAGTTCCATCCCTTTCGACTCAGCCCGTGCCCTGGATCTCGAAGATCTCGGACTTGTGCCAGAACAGCAGTTTCTTCTCGGCCCAGGCCACCAACCCGAACAGAAGGAGGCCGAGGATGCCGAGATAGACAATTAGGGCGAACACCCGATCGATGCGCAGGGTCTGGGCGGAGAGCCTGATCAGCTCGCCCAAACCATGGCCCCCGCCCAGATATTCGCCGACCACCGCCCCGACCACGCTGAACACCGCCGCGGTCTTGAGCCCGGCGAAGATGAACGGGAGGGCGGAAGGCAGTTTCAGCTTGCGCAGCGTCTGCCATCTGCTCGATTCCATCGACTGGAACAGCATCACGGTGTCGGCGTCCACCGAGTAAAGGCCTGCGGCGGTGTCGACGATCACCGGGAAGAAGGCAATGAACAGCGCCATGACGATCTTCGAATTCACGCCGAATCCGAACCAGGCGACGAAGACGGGGGCAAAGGCGACCTTGGGGAGGGCGTTGAGGGCGACCAGGTAGGGCATGACCGCCCGCTTCCCCAACCGGGTCTCGCCGACGACCACCCCCAGCACGAAGCCGAGGATCGCAGCGGCGAGGAAGCCCAAGAGCACCTCCTGAGTGGTGATCCACAACCCCTCGGCGATATGCCCACCGCTAACGATGTTCTTGGTCGTGTCCCATAGTTCCTCGAAGGTGTCAGCCGGTCCCGCCAGGAGGATCTTGAGGTTGGTTGGCATGAGTTCGGCGATCAGCCACCAGAGTCCCAGCATCGCCAACCCCAACACCGTGATCGAGACCCACTGGGGAACCCGGTCGATCCATTTGCCCGAATACCACAGCTCCTCTGCGTCGGACATTTCGGCAGGCCCGCGCGGCCCTTGGGTTGTCTGAGTCATGCCAGGCCTCCGCCGTCGATTCCCATGTCGAGGCTGTGGCGTACGCGACGCACCAACGCCCCGAATTCAGGAGTGGTCATCATGTCGAGGTTACGAGGACGGGGAAGGTCGACATCCACAATGGTGGCGATCCGACCGGGACGGGCGGACATCACGAACACCTGGTCTGCCAGGAACACGGCCTCGGGGATCGCATGGGTGACCATGAACGAGGTGGCGTCGCGTTCCCGGCAAATCCGCTGCAATTCCACATTCATGTACTCCCGGGTCAGCTCGTCCAGAGCCCCGAAGGGCTCATCGAGCAACAGGATCGCCGGTCCGGTGACCAGCATCCGGCAGATGGCGACCCGCTGCGCCATACCACCCGAGAGTTCGTGCGGATGAACGTGATCGAATCCCTCGAGCCCGACCAGCTCGAGCAGTCGGAGAGCGTCGTCCTTTTTTGCCTGGGCGGCCGCTGCTCCCGACCGAATCTCAATGGGCAGCAGAACGTTCTCGATGGAGGTGCGCCAGGGAAGCAGGGTTGGCTGCTGAAACATGATCCCGATGTCCTGGCGGGGACCGGTGACCGCCTTGCCGTTGAGCAGGATCTCCCCTGAAGTTGCCGGGATCAACCCGGCCATGATCTTGAGCAGGGTGGACTTCCCGCAGCCGCTGGGCCCGATAACGCTGGTGAACGTGCTGTGACGAAGCGTCATGTCGACATCGTCGAGGGCCTTCAAGCCGCGTTTATGGAACGTCTTGTTCAGCTTGGTAATTCTGACGACTTCGTGTTCGACCGGGCGGGACTCTAGTCCCGTCCGGTCGATGCCGTTGGCCGGTGTGGTCATTCCCGATCAACCACCCGCGTTTGCGTGCGCTTTCTCGACGAACTCGTTGGTGAACGCCACCGTGACGTCAGGAACCTCGGCGAAGGTGCCATCGTCAACCAGGCTCTGTCCCCACCCCTCCCAGCCCTCGAGGGTGTAGGTACCCCAGGGCAGGCCGCCGAGCGGCTTGCTCACAATGATCGTTAGATCCAGCAACGCCCTGGCGAGTTCGGGATCGGTCGCCTCCTCCGGATTCATCTGCGCGCAGTCCGCTTCGGCGGCATCCGGGTCTGCCTCAGCAAAGAGGGCACCCTTGACCAAAGCGTTCACGAATCCCTGGACCAGGTCCGGATCCGAATCGATGAGCGCCTGTGTGGTGGCATATCCATTGCCGAAAACGGTCTTGTACTCCGGAGGCGTAATCTCCAACAAGGGCGTGCCGCGGGCTTCAATGATCGCCATGTCCGGCACAGCCGCCGCATAGGCCTCAATATCGCCCCGCTGGAAGGCCGCGGTAGCAGGACCGCCGTCTCCAACTGGAAGGAACTCGTAGTCGACGCCCTCTTCGAGGCCGGCAGCCACGAGGATAGGCCGCACGAAGGTCACTTCAGATCCTTCTGCGGTTCCTACGCCGATAACGGTCGGCGTGCCCTCACCCTTGAGGTCGGCAGGCACTTTGTATGGAGAGTCTTCCAACACGACGAGTCCGAACAGTGCCTGGGCAAACCCGTTGTAGATGGCGACGAAGTCCCCATCTTCCGCTCGGGCCGACAGCAGCGGACCAGGACCGGGAATGCCGAACTCGGCCTGGCCGGCAGCCATCGCCTGCAAGACGGCGCCCGATCCGTCGACGGCCTCAAACGAGGCATCGATCCCTTCTTCTTCCAGGAACCCCTGATAGATAGCAGAGCACAACTGGAACCAGATCACCGCCGAAGGATTCGGGGCCAGGACCGTGACGCTGGTCATCTCAGCCGGCCCGGCCGTGGTCGTGGTCTCAGCAGCGCCGGCGGTAGTGGTGGTATCTCCGGCGTCATCGCCGCAAGCGGCGAACACCAGAGCCAATACTATGAACAGAGCTGTCAATGAACGTTTGCGCAACATCGGTTGCCTCCAATGGCTTTTGCCTTGGTGAAGTGACCCTCGGAACTTAGCAGCAGGGCCGAGCCCGAGAAAGCCCGCCGACAAGCCGGAACCCGTCCCGCGTCCCGCGCGGCCGCCGCGGCCGGCTGTTTGTGAATGGTTTAGCATGCGAGGAGTGCCTGCACATCGAGGAGGGGATGATGTCCGACCAGCCGTGGAAGACGGACCAGTGGTTTTCGAGCCCTTGGAACTACCTGCCGGAGGTCACGGAGGGGTT
>JAOTUY010000102.1 GCA_029863625.1 Acidimicrobiia bacterium | reverse complement strand
GTATCCCCCGTAGTAGTGGAGGACCAGGCAGGCACGGGACCGCTCGGGTACTTCCCGCAGCGCCGTCAGCAGCTCCCAAGCCGGCTCGGGGTTGCGAACCGATGGGACTTCCATCAGCGGGACGGAGCGATGTCGCTCCTGGAGACGGCCGGCGGCGATCCGGAAGGCCGCTTTCCAGACCCATTTCTCTGGTGAGTGGATGGCGTTTCCCCGGCGGAGCGCTTGGGCGAACGCCTCGGCCACCGCGTCGTCCGCCACGTGGCGGTCCTGGGCGTAGGCGAACACGGCCCGCCACAGCCGGGTGCCGTGCTGTCGGTATACCGACTCGAGATCCGGCCGGGTTGCCACCGCCGTGGCTTGACCCTCCATGTGACTCCTCGCCGAACGCGTCGACGGCCCCCATGTGATGCTCCGATCCGAAACAGCAACCGACTCTTCTTCCATGTCACCCCTACAGGGGCCGAGAAGGGGAAAAATGCAACACCGGTTGTCAGGAGACCGTCACCTGTTCACCGTACGACGGGCCATCCAGGTTGTGCCAGGGCCAAAAGCCCCGTGGTTCTGACGACGGCGCGTTCAGTGGGCGGCGGCCGGAGTCGCGCTCGGAGTCAACCCCATTCGGTCTACGACGTCAGAAGAGGGCCGCGAAACGTCACTCCTGTGGAAGCCGGGGGGCAACTCGAGACGGCGGCAGCTCGAACTCGGGTACCGCAGGCTTCATCGTACGGATCAGTTTCAGCACCTCGCGAACGGCCCGCTCCATCTGCGGGTCCCGCCCCTCCCGGTAGTCCTGAGGCTTGATATCCACTTCGATGTCCGGGTCGGTACCGTAGTTCTCCACCCCCCACCCGACGTCCTCGAACCAGATCGAAAACTCGGGTTGGGTGGTGATGGTGCCGTCGACCAGCGCATGACGCGGGAAAATACCGATTACGCCGCCCCAGGTTCGCTTCCCGATCAGCGGACCCAGTTCAAGCAGTTTGAAGGCATGACTGAAGATGTCACCGTCTGAGCCCGAGTATTCGTCGGTGAGGGCCACCATCGGCCCCATCGGCGCGTCATTCGGATACGACTCCGGCTTGCCCCAGCGGGTCAGGTCGTAACCGACCCGGCGTCGAACCAGCTTCTCCAACAAGAGCTGGGAAACATGACCGCCCCGATTTTGCCGGACGTCGATGATCAAGCCCGATCGATCGACTTCGGTTCCGAAGTAGCGGTGGAACTCCGCGTAGCCCCACGGCCCCATGTCGGGTACGTGCACATACCCGACCCGACCGTCGGTTTCAGCGTGGACATGCGCACGGTTGCGCTCGACCCAGTCCCGATAGCGAAGCATCTCCTCGGACCGCAACGCGTCGACGGCCACCACCCGCGGGTTGCGCCGTCCCCTGCGTAGCGTCAGATGCACAGTCCGGCCCGCCCGGTCCACGAGGCGCTCGTAGGGCGAAACCGTGCCGTCAACCGGGCGCCCATCGACCGCCAGGATGGCATCGCCTTCGGCAATGTCGAGACCAGGGGCCATTAACGGTGAGGCGGAACTGGCATCCCAGGAATCGCCCCGCGGGATGCGAGATACCCGCCAGGTGCGGCCTCGCAGCTCGAGGTCGGCACCGAGGAACCCCTGGAACCAACCCGGCTCGGGCCGATAATCCCCGAGCAACTCGTAGGCATGGGAGGTTCCGAGCTCGCCCTGCATCTCCCACATCAAGTCGGAGAACTCGGCCCGCGAACCTACCCGGTCGACGAGCGGAAGGTAGCGATCGTGAATAGCAGTCCAATCAATACCTGCCATGCTTTCGATCCAATATTGGTCACGCTGCAGCCGCCAGGCTTCCCGGTACATTTGCCTCCATTCCTGAACGGGGGCGACTTCGACCCGGATGCGGCCCAAGTCGACGATTCCCGATTCGCGGCCCGGCTCGTCAGGCTTCTTCTCTGCCTCTTTCCAGGCAACCGGAACCACGCGCAGTTTCTTGCCGGCCCAGACGGCCAGCACCTGCCCGTTGAGCGAAACCGAGAAGCTAGACATTGCTTCGGTAACGGTCTCCACCTTCTCCTGAGCGAAGTCGTACGACTCCAACCGGCCTTTGGATTGGCTTTCGCCTGCCAGCCAGTCCTGCCCCAGGCTCCCTTCAATGGGGTAGGAGGAGAACAGCACCCGGCCCTTGGCACCAAGCACTTTCCCGTAACGAGCCTCGGGAACCGGGAAAGCCACGACCCGATCGGTGATCCCGGCCAGGTCGATCTCGACCGGGGTCGGCTCAGGCTTTTCGTCCTTCTTGTTGCCGGGCTTTTCTTCGCCGTTCTTCTTGGTTCCCTCATCGTTGGAGGCGCCGGGCGGGCGTGGGGCCCGGGTGGCGGCGGAGAATGGATTTACCGCGTCCGCCTTGAGAGGAATCAAATGGGGACGCATGCCCTTGGGAAATCCGAGATCGAAGTACTGGTTGTCGTAGACAGGATCGAACACCCGGAGGGACAGGAAGTACAGATACCGGCCTTCCGGGTCGAAGGAGGGATACCCGTCGACAAAATCGGGACGGGTCGCCTCAGTGAGCTGGCCCGACAGGGTGTCGTACAGCTGCACCGTCGCGTTGCGACGGCTAACGAACGCCCCAAATGCCAACCACCTGCCGTCGGAAGACCAGCTGAGTCCCAGGATGCGCCGGTGCGGGCTATGGGCAATCACTTTGATTGACCCCGCCTCCAGGTCCACCAGCAGAACTTGCTGTCGCTGGTTGGTCAATGCGACCCGCGCGCTTCCGGCGGGTGCCACCTCGAGTTGGTCCGGACGGCCGATGTCGCCGGAGATCCGGGTCGGCTCGCCGGTCCCGTCGGCGCGGAACACCAGGAGAGACTCCTCGCCACCCTCGTCCGTGACGGCTGCGATTCGTTCGCCATCGGGCAGCCAAACGGCCAGGCGGTAACGAGCCGATGAGATGGCCCCGTGGCGCAACGGTGCTCCCTCCCACAAGGGCATGGTGTACAAGCCGCCCCGGACGGAGGCAGCAACGGTGTGGCCTTCCGGATGAAGTTCGAAGCTCTCGACGAACCCGTTGGGGCCGACGAATTTGCGGTTCCGTTGACTTCGGGAACTGTTCACCTTGACCGGGATCGTTTCGGACTTGCCGCTTTCGGGGTCGAACCGGTAGAGGTCGGCACCGGCGTGATAGGCGATGCGGTGTCCGTCGGTGTTGGGAAAGCGACTGTAGAACTGTTCGCCGTTGGTGTGGCGGGTGAGGCTTCGTCCCGTAGGAGTGCAGGAATAGAGGTTGCCGGTGCCTTCGTGGTCCGACACGAAGTAGATGCGAGAACCGATCCACATCGGCGAGGCGAGGTTTGCTTCGAGCTTGATCAAAGGACGGTAGGTACCGTCGCCTGCCCGGTCGATCCACAACGTCCCGGCGGTGCCGCCCCGATACCGTTTCCAACGAGCCGGATCCCACGAGTTGCGACCGATCACTACTCCAGACCCGTCAGGTTGGTAGGAGATGGCCCGGGCCGGTCCCACATCGAGCGACGCTGGCGCTCCCCCCGACACCGGTACGGCGTGGAGGTGCATGAACCCACGGAAGGCTTGGTGCCAATCGGAGGCGACGATGACTCTGCTTCCGTCGGGACTCCACCCAACTACCTGGGTCAGCGCCCCCATGAACGTGAGGCGGGTGGCCGGGCCGCCGTCGGCGTCCATGACCCAGGCCTCAGGATGACCTTCGTCTCTACTGGTGAACGCGATCTTCGAACCGTCCGGCGAGTAAGCCGGGAATGACACTGTGCCCGGATTGGCCGTCAACCGGCGAGCCATCCCACCTTCCGCCGCGACCGACCAGAGGTCGTCCTCAGTGGCGAATACGATCGTTTCGCCATGAATGGTCGGGTGGCGGTAGTAGCCGAGCTCAGTGGACATGGAGCCTCCAGAAACGACACCGGGTGGATCCGATGGGGAATGCTAAACCGCTTGAACCTTCCTTGCTCTTCAGTAGGGACGCGCCAACGAAGGCGCCCCGACCTCAACCTCGGGCATCATCGGCGGAGCCGATTGGTGTCTACCCGCCGTTGAATCCATTGTCGCTCAGCCATCCGGCCGCGATGTCTTCCGGATCGAGCTGTTCGATGTCGAACTGGCGATTCATCTCAGTCAATTCGGCAGTTGAGAGGGCGGCGCTCAGACTGTTGAGCAGCGACTCGAGGTCGTTTCCGTACGCGTCGGCCAGCTCGCTCGTCAACACGGGAACGACGTTGTCGGCGGACAGCATGTTCTGGTCATCATCGAGCAACACCCAACCGCGGTCGGCGATAACGCCACTCGTTGAGAAGAGTAATGCAACCTCGATCTCTCCAGCCTCCAGGGCCTGCACGGTAATCGCGCCGGCGTCCAGCGGTGCGAAGTTGGCGCTGAGGTCGAGACCGTAGACTGTCTGCAAACCGGGAATGCAGAACGCATTCGTCTCACAGTCCGGTGGCCCGCCCAACGTCAGGTCTGCGCCCTTGTCCGCTAAGTCGCTCAAGGATGTGATGCCCAGCGCCTGGCTGGTTTCCGGAGTGATCACGAAGGCGTTGGTGTCAGCTGCGGGCGACGGATCAAACGCCACGAGTCCTTTGTCGTCGAGGTAACCGCGCAGGTTGGCGGTTGTCTCGGCCGCGTCGCCGGTCGCCTCTCCGGAGAAACCGTTGAGGAACTCAAGCAGGGAAGCGGCATACTCGGGCGTCAGGTTGATGTCGCCACTCTCAAACGAGGCAAGCACGATGTCACGGAAGCCACCCAGCGGCTGTATCGATACCGGATATCCTTCCGCTTCCAGCGCTTGTGCGTAGATCTCGGCCAGGATGACAGATTCTCCGAAGTCTTGTGCTCCGACCTTTATTTCGGTGTCACCACCCGAGCTGCAAGCAGCCGCTACCAAAGCGAAAGCCAACAGCAACGCCCCGATGACACCCCTGCGGCGCAAATTCCGCATGGGTTCTCCCTTCTGATTTGAAACGGCCCGACGGGCCAGGATGCTCAACCTACTTCCCCCGGGGACTATTCCCAACGGGCTGTTCACACGGCGATTGCGTCGAGCTGGGCTCGGCCGCGGGCCGCGAGCCCGTGCGGCAGCACCCATCGCTCGGCCACCGTGAAGGCCAGGTCGGCGAGGATGGCCAGTCCGGCAACCATGATGCCGCCGGCAAGAACCCACACGTCATTTCCCTGAGCAAAGCCGTCGATCAGGTAGCGGCCGAGGCCTCCCCACCCGATCACCGCACCCAGGGTGGCGGTAGCGATCACCTGGACGGTCGCTACTCGAATCGCGGTCCAGATAACCGGCATGGCAAGCGGCAATTCGGTATTGACCAACAATTGAAGATCGGTCATGCCCATTCCCCTTGCCGCCTCCACCGTTGCCGGATCTACCTCGCGTATGCCGGTGTAGGTGTTGGTGAAGACCGGCGGCAAGGCAAGAGCCACCAGAGCCACGAAGGTCGGCCAGAACCCGAGACCGAGGCCCAAACGAAGACTGAGAGGAAACGCCAGCGCCACGATCCCGAAGGAGGGCACCGCTCGCCCGATATTGACCAGCGCTACAGCCAGGAAGGCCCCGCGGCGACGGTGCCCCAACCAGACCGCAGGCGGCAACGCCAGCAGGACGGCTACCAACGCGGCGAACAGCGACAAGCCAAGATGGTCGGCCGTCCGAACGAGTAGTCCGTCTTCACC
>JAOTUY010000043.1 GCA_029863625.1 Acidimicrobiia bacterium | reverse complement strand
GGGGGACATGAACGCCCGGCCCCATACGCCTGAGATGGATCTCGTGCTGGCTGCGGGTTTGGTAGACGCGTGGACCAACGGAGACGGCGAGGGTTTCACTGCCCCGAGCACAGGTCCGAATAAGAGGGTCGATTGGATGTTCCATACGTCCGACCTCGTTGTTGAAAGCGTCGCCACGATCGACACTCACGCCTCGGACCATCGTCCGGTCGTCGCTACGATCACCCGTACCCCCTGAAATGCTCAGCGGGGGCCCGAGGGCCCCCGCTTGTTTCGATCTCGAGGAAAACAGATCAGTCGTCGTCGTGGTCGTCGTTGTGATCATCGTCGTCGTCGCCCTCACCGTCGGCGCGTTGATCACTGTCGTGGTCGTCGTCGTCATCCGCACCAGACTTGATGCGATCGCTGTCGTGGTCATCGTCCGACTCGGTTTCAACTTTGGTCCGAATCGTTCCGCCTTTGAGCACGGCCTCGAACTCGACCTCCCGGTCGCCGGAGCGGAATTTGACCTCGATCTCATTGTCCTCATCGCTCTCGACGGTGTACTTCCAGGATGAAGCGACTTGCTTCACCACCAGCCGCCCGCCCTCGATCGCCAGCGACACCGTGCCGACACCTTTGACTTCGAACGCCGTCGCTCCCGCAAGCACGACCTGAGCGACAGGCGCGGCGGTGGCCCCAGCGGTCGAAACCGTAGTCGTGCTGGTCGTGCTGGTCGCACCGGTGGTGCTGGTCGTGCCGGTAGCACCGGTGGTGCTGGTCGTGCTGGTGGTGCTGGTGGAGGTGGTAGAACTGGCGGCGGTGGTCGACGTGGTTGTCTGCGGACGATCCGAGACAACGCCCGGGTTGGTCAGATTCCGTATCTCCTGCAAGTTGGTGAAGCCATCACCGTCGGAATCGAGCCCCTCGATCGCGGTGAAGTTGAGTCCGCTGGCCTTGAGGGCCGATCCGTACGGATTCAAAGTCGGGACGCTCGTGTGACAGGTCGTGCAGTTGGCCAGGGCGCTCCCTCCTGTGGCCGGATACGCGCTGATAAAGCTATTCAGAATGGTGTCTTTCGCCGAAGCGCTTTCGCTCATCACAAAGACGCCGAAGGCGACGACGAGGAGCGCAAGCGCAGCCAGGAAACGTTTCATCGGTGGTCCCTTCATCGAGTACCACATCAGATTGCCTGATCATTGGTTGTGGGGGCCTTTCCGCAAGGTTAAAGGCCTCCTAAACGTTCAAGTTTCGTCTGATGCCGACGCGCATCTACCGTGAGGGTATGACGAAGTTGTTCTTCCTCTCCAAGCTTCTGCTGGCCATCCTGGGAGCCGTTGTGCGTCAGGTCTTCCGGCGACTGTCTGATGGTCCGCTGGTTGCATCCTGGTCCTGGTCTGTCGAACTGAAGATGGTGGCCTTGCGCGTCTTTCTGGTTGCCTCTGCCCGGGGAGGTGATCGATCGCGCCGGCGCGCTCTGGAAGCGGGCTTCGATCCTCCGCTGCCGCGCTCCTTGCGTCACATCATCAAGACCGAACGGGCCACCGTCGGTGGCATACCGGGGGAGTGGGTGACCCGCGATCATGCCAGGATTGACGACCCCACCATTCTCTACCTGCACGGCGGTGGCTACCTGGCCGGCAGCCCCGCCACCCACCGGCGGTTCATCTCCCGACTCACCTGGGTCACCAGGGCCACCACCTTCGCCCCCGACTACCGCCTGGCTCCCCAGCACAAGTTCCCGGCAGCCGTCGACGACGCGGAAGCTGCGTATGTCGGCTTACTCGAGATGGGCGTCGAGCCGGGCCGTCTGATTGTTGCCGGCGACTCAGCCGGAGGCGGACTCAGCTGTGCATTGCTCCAGAGGTTGCGCGACCACGACCAACCACAACCGGCCGGAGCCGTGCTCTTCTCTCCCTACACCGATCTCGAACACACGGCTCCATCCATCCAGGTGAACGCGGCCACGGACTATCTGCCCCTCGGTCCGGTGATGGCGAACACGTTCTATCTGGGGGAGGCCGATCCAAAACATCCGGAAGCATCACCCATGTACGGGGACTACTCGGGTGTGGCGCCGATGCTGGTTTTCGCCGGTGGGAGGGAGATGATCCTCGATGATTCGCTCCGGTTGGTCGAAAAGGCCGGGGCAGATGGTGCCGACGTCCTCCTGCGCGTCGAGGACGACATGTTCCATGTGTGGCCGGCGCTGCTGCCCAACCATGAAGCGACGCTCCGCACACTGACGGCGGTCGCCGGGTTCGTTGCCGCTCGGACCAAAGCCTGAGAATCGGGATTCGATTTGCGGACGTAGTGCTCGGCAGCGGGCTTAACCGCGAGCTTCTCATATGATTCTCAACCTGCGCTTGTAAGGATCTGCGGACACATCACAGGGAGATGGCCATGAAGGGACAACATCGAGGTGAGCGCGGCGCCGTCAGTGGCGTCGTGCTGGCCGTGGGCGCCCTGGCGGTACTGGCTGCCGGGGTTGGCCTGTGGTGGTTTCTATCAGGAGACGAACCGGCCGCAGTCGATCTGGAGTCGGCCGCGTCGGTCGTTTCGACCTCCATCCCGGCACCATCCGCGACCTCCGATGGGACACCGGGGCCCGAACCGGGCGCCGGGATGGACGGGACCTGGACGGTGGATACCTCAATCGGCTCCTTTTCCTTTGAGGATGCTTCGAGTTCCTTTGTCGGTTTCCGGGTCGCCGAAGAGCTTGCCTCAATCGGCGCCTCGGAGGCCGTCGGCCGTACCCCCGAGGTGACCGGCACGATGGAGATCGAAGGCACGACGCTGTTGGCTGCAAACATCGAAGCGGACTTCACGGCCATCGTCAGCAACGACGACCGTCGAGACAACAAGATCCAAGGAGCGCTCGAGACCAGTCAGTTCCCTACCGCCACCTTCGTACTCACCGAGCCGGTCGATTTCGGGGCGATCCCGGAAGATGGTGAGACGATCTCGGTAACCGCTATCGGTGAGTTGACCGTCCACGGAATCTCGAACACCATCGAGATGCCACTCCAGGCCCAATTGATCGGCGATGTGATTGTGGTCGTTGGCTCGACCGAGATCGTTTTCGCCGATTACAACGTTGAGGCACCATCGGCGGTGATCGTGCTGTCGGTAGAGGATCGCGGGCAGGTCGAGCTGCAGTTGTTCTTCAGCCGCTGAGCTCTGGATGAACGCCCGGATGCGCGATTGGTCGACAATGCCGAAGGTGGAGCTGCACCTGCACCTGGAGGGGGCGATCCCCTTGCCCACCCTGTGGGAGTTGATTGAACAACATGGGGGCGACGAAACCATCCGCACACCGGCTGAGCTGGTGAATTGGTTCACCTACCGGGACTTCGCCCACTTCATGGAAACCTGGGTGTGGATGATCGGCTTCCTTCGAAGCTACGAGGATTTCACCTGCGCCTCCGAGGCCGTTGCCCGGCATCTCGCCTCCCAGAACATCGTGTACGCCGAGTCGTTCTTCTCACCCAGCGACTTCCGGCACCGCGATCTGGACCCCCAGCACCTGGCCATTGCCATCCGGACGGGTCTTGACCGCGTCCCGGAGGTCGAAGTGCCGTTGATCGTGGATCTCGTTCGTGACCGGGGGCCAAAGGGATCCGCCCGCACGCTGGCCGCCATCACCGAAGTGGCCGGCGAAGCTCGGGTGATCGGCATCGGGATCGGCGGATATGAGGCAGAGAACCCGCCCGAGCTATTCGCCGACGTGTATCGAACCGCGCGCAACTCAGGCTTCCGGCTCACGGCCCACGCCGGAGAGGCGGCGGGGCCGGAAAGTGTGTGGGGAGCGATCAACGCTCTGGGGGTGGAGCGGATTGGGCATGGGGTGAGGGCTGCTGAAGATCCCGCCCTGGTCGATTACCTGGTCGAACATCAAACTCCGCTCGAGGTCTGCCCCACCTCGAACATCCGCACCGCGGTGGTGTCTGATTGGGAAACCCATCCGGCCCGCCAATTGATCGAAGCGGGGGCTATGGTCACGATCAACACCGATGACCCGGCGCTCTTCCACTCGTCGCTGGCCGGTGAGTATGAGGTGCTCCAGGAGCGATTCGGCCTTGAGGAGGACGCGATCAGGCGAATCTCCCGGGCGGCCGTAGAGGCCTCGTGGGCGCCGGCGGAGACCAAGGCACGGCTGACCGGGTCGCTCAATGCCTGGTGGGACGCTGCGGACTGACCCGGCGTACAATCCGGCCATGTCTTTCATCACCCTCTCCACCGATTTTGGCAACCGGCAGGGGAGCCAAGCCGTCCTGCACGGTGTCATCTATCAAATTGCGCCCGATGCGGTTGTCACTGATTTGACTCACGAGATCACTCCGCAAGACATCCGGGAAACCAACTTCGTTGTGGACAGCAACGTTTTCTTCTTCCCATCCGGGTCGATTCACGTGATCGTGGTTGACCCGGGGGTTGGTACGGAAAGGAGGGCGATTGCCGCCCGGATCGGGGATCACTACTTCGTGGCGCCGGACAATGGGGTGCTGAGCGCCTGTTTGGCACGGGCGGCCCGAAAGGGCTGGTCGACCGAGTTTGTCGATCTGGACAGACCCGAATACTGGCTTCCCGAACTGACCAGCACCTTCCACGGTAGGGACCTCTTCTCACCGGTCGGTGCTCATCTCGCGGCGGGCGTGCCCCTGTCGGAGCTGGGAACACCTTTTGACGACCCGGTCACGATCCCGCTGTGGGGAGCGGCGCGCAACGACGACGGCAGCGTCGCCGGGGAAGTCATCTACATCGACGACTTCGGCAACGCAATCTGTTCGATCCTTCCCGAGGAGATCGACCACCTGCCCGTTCCCGATGGCGTTGAGGTCGAGCTGTGCGGGGCCACGATCGAGGGAATGGTCGGCACCTTCGGCGACTCCGAATACGGTACCGATACGCTGATTGCGTTGTGGGATTCGAGCGGCTACCTGCTCGTCTCGGAGAACAACGGAACGGGGGGAAAGGTGATCCAGCCCCAGCCGGGTGATCAGGTAGTTGTGCGGGCCAGGAGCTAGAGGCGTCCGGCTTCGATTATCCGTTGCAGGAACTGCTGCGTCCTGGCCTCCTGCGGGTCCCGGAAGATCCGATCCGGTGGGCCGTGTTCGAGGATCACGCCGGCATCGAGAAAACAGACCCTATCGGCCACATCTCGCGCGAACCCCATCTCATGGGTGGCGATGACCATCGTCATGCCGTCTGCTTTGAGATCCCGGATGACGTTGAGGACTTCGGCAATCAGCTCGGGATCCAGGGCGGAGGTGACTTCGTCCAGGAGGATCAACTCAGGATCGATGGCCAGGGACCGGATGATCGCGACCCGTTGTTGCTGACCACCGGAGAGCCGGTCGGGATATTCGTCGACCTTGTCGTCGAGTCCGAACTTGGCAAGCAATTCCCGGGCCCGCGCGTCGGCGGTTGCCCGGTCCACGCCGTGCACCTTGCGAGGGCTGAGGGTGATGTTGTCAAGCACGCTCATGTGTGGAAAGAGATTGAACGCCTGGAACACGATACCCATGCGCTGGCGTACCTGATTCGGGTTGACCCCGGGGGCTGTGATCTCGTCCTCATCTATGAAGATCTGTCCATTATCGATCGGATAGAGCAGATTGACACACTTGAGCAACGTCGACTTGCCCGACCCTGAGGCGCCGATCAAGCACACGACATCGTGATGTTCCACCGCCAGGTCGACGTCGTGAAGCACCACTTTGTTCTCGAAGGCCTTCTGCACATTGCGCAGTTCGAGTTTGGGGACACTCATCCGCCCACCGCCTGCATGCGGCGGCGGTCACGGTCGGTGTACCAGTCGGTGAATCGGGCTACCGGAACGCTGACGAGGAGGAAGAGAACCGCGGCGACCACGTAACTGGTGTAGTTGAAGGTACTGGCGGTGTAGATCTGGGCGGATCGCACACCCTCCCTGACGCCCAACACGAACACCAGGGCCACGTCCTTTTGTAGGCTGACAAAGCCATTGAGTAAGGCCGGAATGACGTTGCGGATGGCCTGCGGCACCAGGACGTAGCGCAGGGTCTGCACCTGGGTCAGTCCGAGAGACCGGGCCGACATGCGCTGGCTCTCCCGCACCGACTCGATGCCGGCGCGGTATACCTCTGCCGTATAGGCGCTGTAGCTGATGACCAGGGCGGTTAGCCCCCAGAACAGTTCCCTGCGAGGTACTCCAGGCAATTGCAGAGCCGGTACACCGAAGCCCAACAACAATATGAGCAGGATGATTGGCACACCCCTGATCAGGTCGATAAAGGTGATCGCCAGTACCCGAAGCGGGAAAAAGGCCGGACCTCGCAGCGCCCGGATCATCGCCACCGCCAAAGCGATGACCAGAATCAGCACCTCGGCGACCAGAAACATCTTGATGTCCAGCCAGAACCCGGTCGCAACCACCGGCCAGGCCTCCTTGAAGTTCGACCAGTTGAAGAACTGGCGTTGAACCGCGGGCCAGGTCTCCGAGGTCAGGACCAGCCAGACTGCCACCCCGATGAAAATGACGGTCGAGGCAAAGGCGATGAGTGCTCCACGGGCGCCCTCTTCGCGAAGGCTCGAACGAGGTCGGGGTCCGAACAAACCCGGACCCCGACCAAAGCGACCGACGGAAGATTGCTCCGTCACATCAGCGCCTCCCTGCAGGGCTAGCCGGTGATGACGTTGATCCCGCCGCCCTGCTGGAGCCATTGGGCAATCAGGCCGTCGATGGTGCCGTCGGCCCACAGGGCGTTGATGGCCTGATTCACGCACTCCACCAGTGGGTTTCCGTCGGCGAACAACAGGCCGTAGTCGTCGGGAGCCGCGGCTGCTGCTTCGAAACTGCCGGCGATCACGGAGCCCGGCACATCTCCAGACCCGGTTATGTAGTAGGCAGTAGGTAGGTCGACCACCAAGCCTTCGATCTGACCGGCGTTCATGGCCGAAACCACATCAAAGTTCTCGTCGTAGACGTTCGGCGGCGAGTCCGGCTGGATGACGTTTTCGACGAACTCGACGCTCGTAGTACCGATCGCGGCGCCGAGCTTGGCCCCCTTGAGATCGTCGACCGTAGTTGCCTCAGCGTACGACGACCCCTCGAGAACGACCAGAGCCTGAGTGGTCACGTAGTAGGGGACGCTGAAGTCGACGACCTCATCGCGGGTGGTGGTAATCGAGTACTGTTGCAGGTTGAAGTCCCAATCCTTCGGACCGGCCACGATGACCTCGTCGAACCCGGTCCGCTCCCACACCACCTGATCATCGGAGAAGCCGAGATAGGCGGCGATCTCGTAGGCAAGGCCAGCTTCGAATCCGCTCTTGGCCGTTGGGTCGTCGTTGAATCCCCCGTCGGCGTCTGTGACCCAGGGTGGATAGGCCGGATCGCCGGTGGCTATCGTGAGGGTTCCCGGGGTGACCAGATTGAGGTTGTCGACGGTGCAGGCTGCCAGCTCGGTCGTCGAGGTGGTCGCTTCAGTGGTGGTCGTTGTTGTTTCGGCTGCAGTCGTGGTGGTCGCGGCATCGTCGGCGCAAGCCGCGGCCAGCATCGTCAGGGCAATCCCGATTACGAGGATTCTGCCCCATCGGGTTCGGCGTGTGCTCATAGTGCTCTCCATATGTGGCTCGACCGACGAGAGCATAGCCGGGTAGCGGGTTGGACCGACTAGGGAACGATCGCCAGTGCCTCTTCAAGTTCGATCGTATCGACATCCCGCAGAGAGTTGTGCAACAGCTTCCCATCGAACCGGCGCAGCTCTCTGATCAAGTGCGTGGCATAAACGTGCGGGAGTTGAAAAAAGGCCGCGGCATGACCCGGAGCCAGATTGGCAGCCGTTCGCCGCATCCACGGGTCGTTGATGCCGATGTCCCGAAGTTTCGCCCACAAGCCTCCGGCGATCGCTCCCAGCGCCAAGCCGATGGCCCAGCCGGTGATGCCGGCCACCACGAGACCGGCCAATCCTCCCCACCAGGAACCGTTCACGGCGCCTTGTACGGTTGAGATATCGCGGGTTTGAAGGATCTTTGTGCGACCGGTCGGTGTCCTGGTGACGATGGCTGCGTCGGTCATCTCGACGGAATGTCTTCGGCCAAGCCGAGTAGCAGCCAACAAGGCCTCGCGTGCCTTCAACTCATCGTCGAAGTCGATAGCCAGAACGTCATGCGCTTCAGCGGTGGAAGTCTCCGACGGCTGAAACGGGAAGCCTTTGTCAATGGTCATGGATTCCTCTTTCTTATTCTCCCACATGCTCTTCGAACATTCTCTGAAACATATGAGACATCGATGAGAACGCCATGAGAGCGTCCGGACATTCCAACGGTGGTTATGCAGCCAAAAGGTGTGATCGGCCACAACCACCAGGCGACGACCGGCCGGTCGTAGCGCTGCAGAAGGGGATGAGGCGCCGCCGGTAAATCGCTTGCCCTATTAATGTCACCAATCCGGATCCGCGCCGCACAACACGTATGCGTCAGGTGCGGAGTCGAGGTGGGAGAGAGGAAACCAGAATGAACGGACCCATTGTGCGCGTTGAAAACGTCGTCAAGACGTTCGGGCCGACGGTGCGCGCTCTCGACGACGTCAGTCTCGAATTCGAGCCGGGCATCGTATACGGGCTGCTCGGCCCCAACGGGGCCGGGAAGACGACCTTGATCCGCGTGTTGACCACGCTTCTCAAGGCAGACTCGGGGTATGCCGAGGTGGCCGGGATCGATGTTCGTAAGGACCCGGTGGCAGCTCGCAATCACATTGGCCTGGCCGGCCAATTCGCAGCCGTCGACGACTACCTCACCGGTCGCGAGAACGTGGAGATGGTCGGACGTCTCTACAACCTTTCCGCAAGTGATGCCAAGCAGCGCGCTGCAGACGTGCTCAAACGGATCCATCTCGACGATGCCGCCGACCGGACCGTCCGCACGTATTCGGGCGGGATGCGGCGACGTCTCGACCTGGCGGCCTCCCTGGTCGGAAGACCCTCTGTCCTCTTTCTGGATGAGCCGACCACCGGCATCGATCCTCAGAGCCGGCTCGATCTCTGGGACCTGATTCGGGATCTGATCGTGACAGGGACGACGGTGCTCCTCACCACCCAATACCTCGATGAGGCGGACCAGCTCGCCAATCAAATCGCCGTCATCGACCGGGGCAAGCTCATTGCCCAGGGCACCGGTAACGAATTGAAGGACAAGATGGGTGGTTCGGTCATCGAGTTGCACGTCGCTGAAGAAGATCGCCCGAGAACCCTCGAGGCTTTGGCGGCCATCTCCGGTGAAGCTACTTTCGAAGCGGGACACCAGAGCATCCGCCTCCCTGCGCCCGACGGATCGCAAACCCTGCTGGCCGTGGTCCGTCGCCTGGACGCGACGAGCATCACAGTTCAGGACGTGGCATTGAAGAAGCCGACGCTTGACGACGTCTTCCTGGCATTGACGGGACGGGGCGCTGCCGAAGCAGAAGCCGAGCGGGAGTCGCCCAAGAAACCGGAACGCCGCAGGCGGCGGGAGAGGAGCGCGGTCTGATGGCAACTGCTACCCGGGCCCCCCGCCACACCAGGATCAGTGCGAGCCACGCCGTCAAGGACATCGCCGTGATCACGCGGCGCAATCTGCTCCGCAACATCCGGTTGCCGCAGCTTCTGATCTTCGCCACGATTCAGCCGGTGATGTTCCTCCTTCTCTTCAACTACGTTTTCGGTGGCGCCATCGGCGGCGCTATCCCGCCGATCGCCCAAGGTGAATACATCAACTGGCTGCTACCGGGTCTGTTGATCCAGGTAGCCGCGTTTGGTGCAGGACAAACCGCGCTGGGTCTTACCGAAGATCTCTCCAAAGGGGTCATCGACAGGTTCAGGTCGTTGCCGATGGCACGTTCTGCCGTGCTGGCGGGTCGAACCCTCTCCGATGTCATCCGAAACGGATTCGTCATCGGATTGATGGTGGCGATGGGTTTCCTGATGGGCTTTCGGTACCAGACCAACTTTGTGGCGTTTCTGGCCGGCCTGGCGGTGGCCATGGTGTTCTCGTACGCCCTGTCCTGGATCATGGCGACCATCGGGCTGGCCGTGAAGAACCCGGAAGCCGCCCAGTCGGCCGTGTTCTTGGGGGTGTTTCCGCTGGTTTTCGCCAGCTCCGTCTTCGTCCCGACCGACACCATGCCGGCGTGGCTGCAGGGATTCGCCTTGAACCAACCGATCACGGTGACCGTCAACGCCCTGCGGGGGTTGATGCTGGGTCGCGAAGCCCTGGCCGACTTCAAACCGGGGATGAGTGCGAATCAGGTGGCCGAGGCCGTGGCTAACGCCCCGACCGTCGAGGGTCAAGTGTTGCTTTCGCTTGGCTGGGCACTGGCGATCATGATCGTGTTCGTGCCTCTCGCCATTCGCGTTTATCGCAGGACGGTGAGCTGACCCGTGGAATGAGGGTCCAGCGGATCTCTAGGCTCGGTACTGTCGGGGTGCTGGAGGAGAGGATACGTGGGATCCGAGAAGCTCTTTGCGGGTATCGAGGCGGGTGGTACGAAGTGGCGTGTGGCGATCGGTCGATCGCCCGAATTGCTGGCGGATACGACCATCGCTACAACGGACCCGGATTCGACGATTTCTGCATGCGTTGAGTTCATCCGCAACTCCGGTATACCCGTCGAAGGGACCGGCATCGCAGCATTCGGTCCGCTTGATCTCGATCCAAACTCGAACACGTACGGATTCCTCACCACAACACCGAAACCGGGTTGGAGCAATACCAATATCAAGTCGAGAATCGAAGACTCCCTGGGGGTCCCGGTAGTTATCGACATCGATGTTGGCGGAGCAGCGCTCGGGGAGTGGCGGTGGGGAGCGGGGCGAGGGCTGGACAATATTCTCTACGTAACGGTCGGGACAGGTTTCGGTGGCGCGTCGTTGAGGGAGGGCCGGACCTTTCACGAGCTCGGTCATCCCGAGATGGGCCATATCACCGTCGAGCGGGAGAAGACGGACACCTTTCCAGGTAGCTGCCCATTCCACAGGAGCTGCCTCGAGGGAATGGCCGCCGGCCCGGCCATCAGTGCCCGGTGGGGACGTCCAGGACCCGAGCTGAGCGAAAGGTTGGAGGTGTGGGACCTCGAAGCGCGCTACCTCGCTCAAGGCATGCAGACCTACATCTATACGCTCGCACCGCAGCGCATCATCCTCGGTGGGGGTGTGATGCAGCAGCCCGGGCTGCTCGACATGGTGCGTAAACGCCTGGAGGAGAGGCTGGCCGGCTACGGTCCTGCACCATCCGATGTGGACAACTTCATCGCCGCACCAGAATTCGGACAGGACGCGGGACTGATCGGCGCAATAGCTCTCGCCCGGCGACAGTTTGAAGGGACGTGACAAGGTTGAGGCGCGAAGCGTTTGTGGGAACCGTGAAGGAAGGGGATGTGTTTACGGAGGCAAGCTGGGGGAGCGCGGTCGATGCGGAGTTTCAGGGATGTACCTTCATCGGCGTCGACCTCAGCGAAGCCCGGGTCGACAGTACGCGATTTGTCGAGTGTCATTTCGAACGCTGCGATCTGAGCCTTTGGAAGCCGCTCGAATCCGTCGTCGGCGGATGCCGGTTCGATGACTGTCGGATGTTGGGGATCGATTGGACGATGGCCAAGTGGCCGCGGGTGCCGCTCCACGCGCCCAACGCCTTTGCGCGATGCGACCTGAGTATGGGGACGTTCGCCGACCTGGATCTCGGATCGGTCCGGTTTGAAGAGTGCCGGTTGCGCGACGTGAGCTACCGGGGGGCGCGCCTGTCCGGCGCCTTTTTTGGAGGCTCTGACTGCCGGGGCGCCGACTTCAGCGGTGCCGACTTGACTGCGGCAAGTCTGGCCGGGGCCACCGGCCTGTCGGTTGACCCTCGCACGACCAAGCTCGAGGGGGCCACCGTAGATGCAGGCACGGGTGTCGCCATACTCGAGGCGCTCGGCATCATTCTCGAGGAGGCTGCCGGGGACGTTCCGCCCCGGTAAGCCTCCCGGACTGAGGCCGGAGTGGGGACCGAATCTCGCGCCCAACCAATGGAGGCTCCCATTGCCCCGGGGTGGAGCAGGACGATCCTCTGCATCCTTGCAGTGTGGCGGTCTGGCACGCGGAACCCTCTAGATCCGAGGTCGCTCTACGATGCTGGCCATGAGTGAAGACGGTTGGACCGCAGCGAATGTACCCGATCAGTCCGGAAAGACGATGGTGATCACCGGCGCCAATTCGGGGATCGGGTTTGAAGCATCAAGAGTGTTGGCTCAACGCGGCGCACGCCTCGTTATGGCCGTGCGTCGACCCGACGCCGGAGAGGTCGCGGCGGGCATCATCCGGACAGAGGCCCCTGAGGCAGAGGTCCTGGTCGAGGAATGTGATTTGGGTGATTTGGCTTCGATCCAGCGCTGCGCCGGTCGTATTGCCGAGACAGTTGGTTCGGTTGATGTACTGATCAACAACGCAGGCATCATGGCCGTCCCCTATGGGACCACGACCGACGGCCACGAACGGCAGCTCGGCACGAATCACCTCGGGCATTTTGCCCTCACCGGTCGCCTCCTACCCAGGCTGCTCGAGTCAGAAAGGGGCCGGGTGGTGACGGTCTCGAGCGATGCCCACCGGTTCGGAAGAGTCGACCCGGAGAACCTCGACGGTGATCGTTATCGCCGCTGGGGCGCCTACGGGCGGTCGAAACTCGCCAATCTCTTGTTTGCCTACGAACTCGATCGCAAAGCACGATCGGCCGGTGTGGCTCTTACCAGCGTTGCGTGTCACCCGGGTTACGCCGCCACCAATCTGCAGGGGAGGGCCGCCCGAGAACGAGGAAGGTCGGGACAGATCTGGAAACTCGGCCATCGGTTCGCTCAGAGCGCGGCGGACGGCGCACTGCCGACACTGCGGGCCGCTACCGATCCGGATGCCGGCGGGGGCTCCTACTTCGGTCCGACCGGTCGGCAGCGCGGGCCGGCCGGATTGGTACGCTCGAGTGGACGCAGCCACGACACCGGCACCGCCGGGCGCCTGTGGGAGATATCTGAGCAGTTGACCGGAGTCCGCTTCCGTTTCTAGGGGCCGGGGAACCTTCTACGCTGCAGGCTATGCCCGCAGCTGATTGCGAACGTCTGCTGGACGGCTTCCTGGCGCAGCCGGTCAATGCGGTCAGCAGCCTTGCTTTTGTGCTGGCCGGCATGTCGGTGTTCGTGCGACGCCGCGGGGCAAGCGGGCGTGCACTGGTCGGCGCTTTCAGTGTCACATTGATTGCGGTTGGGATCGGCAGCTGGGCGTTTCACGGTCCCGGGGGGACCACCGCGGACTGGGTCCACGACGCTTCGATCACCGCCCTTCTGGTCTTGATCGTCTCCGTTGAACTCGGATATGTCGCAGGATGGACCGACCGACAGGTCGTAGCCGGTTGGACAGGTACGACCACCGCCCTCTGGTTGGTCGAATGGGTCTGGCCCAGCGTAGGCGACACCTTGAATGCGCCATTGGCGTTGTTCGCGGTGCTCGGCGTCCTCGCCCCTCAGCTCGGAGCCGGTCGCTCTGGTGAGGCGCAGAGACCCGGAACCGGGGTCTTCGTAGGTCTGGCTTTGCTTGGAGTGGGCGCAATCACCATGCTGCTGAGCCGCACCGGGGGGCCTCTCTGTGCGCCCGACTCGCTGGTCCAGGGCCATGCAATCTGGCACATGCTGGCGGCCGCCGGCATCAGTGTCTATGTCGGTGCCCGGTTGGCAGCTCACCCGGCTACGGAGTCTCGCTGACCAACCTCCGACCGGCAGCGAGCGCAACGCCCTGATGGCAGGTATCGGACGGAGGTCCAGAGCCCTTATTGGGAGGCACAACCACACGGGCGGGGGGCGGTCTCCTATGATCGACACATGAAGTATCCAGCTCGTTTGCTCAGCAGTGAAGAGGAGATCGCGGCGGCGTTTCGTCCGCATTGGAAGGCGATCATCCTGCCCACCTTGATTTCGATCCTCTCTGTGGCCGCGTTTATTGTGGTCGCCGTTTCAGTCGATGCGCCTGAGGTCTGGTACGCGGTCGGGGGCATCCTGCTTCTGTGGCTGATCATCGCTTTGCCGCAGTGGATCAAGTGGTGGTTCACCCATTATGTGATAACCAACGAGCGACTCATCGTGCGGCGTGGGTTCATCGCCCGGCAGGGAAAGGAAATCCCCCTCGAGGTGATCAACGACGTCGCTTTCTCGCAAACCGTCATCGAACGTGTCCTGCGCTCCGGCGACCTGCTGATCGAATCGGCAGGAGAGCAGGGCCAGAGCCGCTACAGCGACATACCTGATCCCGAGGGCGTGCAGTCGTTGATCTACCAGATGCGCGAGGCCAGAACCCTGAACCTGCAAGGCAAGGCAACCGCGGTGGAGCAACTAGAGATACTTGCCAAGTTGCACCGCGATGGCGTTCTCACCGATGAAGAACTCGTTGAGAAGAAGCAGAAACTGCTGGGCGACATCTAGGCCTTCATCGCTTGACCCTCACGTATCGTGAGGGTCTATGGTGTGACCCATGACCTATTCCGTCAGTGAGGTTTCCAATTTCGCCGGCGTTACGGTGCGTACGTTGCACCACTACGACGAGATCGGCCTATTGCGGCCTGCTCGGAGAAGTCCGGCCGGGTATCGGCAATACGACGAAGGGGATCTCGAGCGACTGTAGGAAGTTCTTTTCTACCGGGAGCTTGGCTTCGGATTAGACGAGATCAGGGGTCTGGTCGAGCTTCCTAGGTTCAATCGAGCCCAGATACTGGGACGGCAACGAATACTGATCCTACGGCAGATCGAACGGCTGCAATCGATGGCGCAGGCCGTCGACCAAGCCTTGCAGGCCAATGAGGAAGGACGCACCATGAACAAGGAAGAGATGTTCGAAGTGTTTGGCGATTTCGACCCGGCCGAACATGGGGACGAGGTCCGCGAGCGGTGGGGTGAAACAGAGGCGTACGCGGAGTCAAGCAAGCGGACCACCCGGTATACCAAGGATGACTGGAAGCGGATCGGGGATGAGGCCGACGCGATCAACCACCGTCTTGCGGATCTGTTTGTGGCCGGGACGGACGCCGAAGCAGTGGAGGCAATGGAGGCTGCGGAACTGCACCGTTTACACATCGACCGTTGGTTCTATCCGTGTTCGAATGAGATGCATACCGGATTGGGCGAGATGTATGTAGCGGACCCCCGATTCACCAAGTTCTGGAACGATTACCAACCGGGCCTGGCGCCTTTCGTCCGCGACGCCTTTCTGGCTAATGCCCTGCGGGCGATCGTCTAGGGACTGCTACTCGAAACCGGCCATGAGGTCGGCGAAAGCGGCCAGACCCTGGCCAAGTGCGTCGGCAAGCGTTGCGAGTTCGGTTCCCGCGACGTCAATGGCAATCGGGACGGTGAGTTGAATCGGCACCTCGGCGGCGATTGGGATGATCTCCCTGATCGAAAAAGGTATGTCCAGGTCGACCGGAATATCGAGCTGAACGGGCACCGAAACATCGAGCGGAATCTTCGTGTCGAATGGCCCGGCGATGGTGATCGTCGTCTCCACAATCTCATCGACCGGGAAGATGGCCTGAATTGGAACGGTCAAGGTGCGATCGAGGAGTATCTCGGCCTCGATGGGGATGTTCTCATCGATCGATACATCGAAGGCAATCGTCGAGGACCGGAATGATTCGAGACCGGCCACCGCCTCGTTCAGACCTTCACCGACCCGGGGGGCCAGCTGAGCGAGTTGCTTCTGTAATCCGGTGACCTCGGAGGCGAACAAACCGGCACCAATCTCCACACGGGCGAGATCATTGGCGTTCTGATCAATACGGGATTCCATTGACGCGACCCGGGTCAATAACACGACGTTGACGACGAGCGAGACGACCAGCACAGCCGCGCTACCCATGGAAACGGCCGCGATGTTGCGGGTGACGAAGTCCTTCATGATGCTCCTTGGTCCAGCCTGATGGACGTACTAGGTGGGTCGGTCGGGTTTTCATGGTTTGTTCATACCCTCGACGAGAGCCGCTATGCCGAACGGGCTTCAATGGGATCGGAAACAGCATTCTCCCGGCGAGCCAATACGAGGAAGGGGAGAGCCAGTACCTGAATGGCCGCGGCGACGGCATAGGAGGCGGAGTAGCCGCCTACATCGGCCACCCGGCCCAAGGCGGGCTGCGTCACCACACCGCCCGCCGAGCCCATGAGAGCGTCGAACGAAAGCACGGTCGCTCGCTGATCCGAAGGAATCAACCCGTTCAGATATGCTTGTCGGATGGGGGTTGCTGCCGCGAAGGCCAGGGCCCAGACAACCAGAAGAACGATGGCGATCCAGAACGTCGATGTCCAACCGATCAGAGCGAGCATCGCCACACCCGCGACTCCGGAGAGGATCAGCACATGCGTGCGCTTGGCGAAGAGTCTCCTGACGTAGGGGACGATCAAGCCGGCCGCGATCTGTGCGCCGGCCATGACGGCGGCCGCCAGTCCGGCGATACCGTAAGCATTCGGGTCGCCGTACAGCTCGAGGAGATAGGGCTGCATCGCGTAGAAGGCATAGAAGCCGACGCCCGTTGAGAAGGGAGCTGCCAGCATCACCCAGCGGATGGGTGGGTTGCGCCACCCCGCGTCGATCGATGCTCTCAGGACGGTCTTGACCTCGTCGATGGGACCTTTTCCCTTGGTCGGGGTGAAGCCAAGGTCGCGCATCAGCAAGAAAGCCGCGATCAGGGTGACTCCCAGGATGAGCGCCCGCAAGATGTAGGGAACACCCAGGTTGGTGGCCTGGGCGATGAAGCCTCCGGCGACCGATCCCGCCAGCATGGCGCCCCCGGCCACGGATTGCCCTCGGGCGAATACCGATTCGAGGTCTCCGTCGAAGTCGTTGAAGTTGAGTGCGTCGACCAGCCACGCTTCGACCGCACCGGAGAAAAAGGTAAACCCCAACCCAATGAGCACCGAGGCGATCGCCCAACCCCAGAACGCGGCCTCCGTCTGCCACATGTAGAGGTAGAGGAGGGTGGATATCAGAAGTGTTGAAGCACCCAGTAAGTACGAGATTCGACGGCCTCGCACGTCGGCAACAACGCCGGTGGGCACCTCGAAGAGAACTTGCCCGGCGGTGAAGAAGGCATTTGCTGCAAATGCCTGGGTGTTCGTCAACCCGGCGTCGAGTAAGAACAGCGTGTTGACACCCCATATGAAAGAAGCTGCCAGGGTCGACAGAAGTGTCAGTAACAGATACGTGCGCTGCACCCGGCGTGCTCCATCTGTCATGAAGTGCGAGGCTACCCGTCTTCAAAACGTACGCCGCTGGTCTGAGTCCTTCTACAGCCGAAGCAGCTCAGCCGACCTTGCCAATCTCAACCAGGGTATCGGAGTAGGCAACTCCGCCGCCCCAGTCGGTGAGAGTGTCGTTAGTCAAGGAATTGGCTGTTGCCCGTCCTCCATGGTGGTCGCTCCACCAACCGAACGGTACGGCGACCACACCGGGCCGGAGCCGATTGGTGATCCGGGCCGGGAGTCGGAGTCGCGCACGATCGTTCCAGATCTCCAGCAAGTCGCCCTCGCCGATTGATCGCTCCTGCGCGTTGGACGGATCCAGCTCAACAAAGGGACCTCCCTCGACCGGGCCATGCTTGGGCAGGTGGGAGTAACTGCTGTTCAGGAAGCGGGTGTGGTGCTTGGGTGTGAGCAGCACCAGCGGATAGCGAGCTGCAAGGTCAGGATCGCCTGCAGGGCTTTCTCGGGCAGGTATGAAGTCCGGAAGCGGGTCGTGACCGCTTTCGGCGAGCGTTCGACTGAACAGCTCTACCTTTCCGTGCGGTGTGCCGAAGCTCCCGTTGGCGTAGGGCCGAAGATCCTCGGGAACGTCGACCCGGACGAAACCGTCGGCACGAAGAGTCTCCAGGTTGACGCCCGTCAGCGCCGATGAGATCAAAGACTCGTCGCCTTCGAAAAGTTCCGTTTCCGTGAACCCCATCGCCCGGGACAACCGCCGCCACAATTCCGTGTTCGGCACAGCTTCTCCGAGCGGCTCGATAGCCGGTTCGTTCCAACCCAGGTACAGGTGACCCCAGGACGGCACAAGATCCACTTGTTCCAGCTGGGTCGTGGCCGGAAACACTACATCGGCAAATCGAGCCGTATCGGTCATGAATTGTTCGCTCACAACTGTGAAGAGATCTTCTCTTTCCAGACCCTGTCGAATGGCAGCCGCGTTCGGTACCGTCACTGCCGGGTTTCCGTTCCAGACGAACAGCGCTTTCACCGGTGGATCGAGATTGCTGTCTGTCAGCGCCCGGCCAAGATGGTTCATGTTGATGGTCCGGCGCGACGCGCTGCCCGGCCAATCGAACACCGCGTCGTCAACGTTGCGGTCGGCCCACGACCCGACACTGCGAGCCAGCCCGCCGCCCCGGTCCCTCCACGACCCGGTGAGCGCAGGGAGACATGCCAGGGTACGGAAAAACATTGCACCGTTCTCGTGATGCTCGGCTCCGATCAAGGTGCGAATCATGGCCGGGCGCTTCGCACCGTAGGCGTGCGCCAGTCGTTCGATCTCCAGGGCAGGCACCCCGCACGCGTCCGCGGCGCGTTCGGGTGGCCATCCGGCCACGCGGTCCGCCAACTCCTCGTACCCAACCGTGTAGTCCTCCACGTACTCGGAGTCGACGAGATCATCTCGAATGAGGACATTCATCATGGCCAACATCAGGGCTACATCGGTTCCCGGCAATGGCTGTATGAACCAATCGGCGGCTTGAGCCGTCGACGTGCGAATCGGATCGATCACCACAACCTCGGCCCCGTTGGCCTTCGCTTCCTCGATAAAAGGCCATAGGTGCCGATTGGTGAGCTTGGTGTTGGTGGCCCACAGAAGGATGAGTTTGGAGAAACGAATGCTCATCGGGTCGGCGGCCAGGCCGGTGCCGTTGGTGGCTGCCGTTCCGGCCCCGGCCGTGCCTCCGCACAGCGAGCCGACCAAGCGAGATGCCCCGAGGCGGCCAAAGAAGCGCCTGTCCAGCGAACTCATCTGGATGAGTCCCTGGGTTCCTGCATCCCACCACGGAAGGACGGCCTCGCCGCCCCAGATCGCCACGATCTCCCTCACCATTTCCGCGACCCGGTCCAGCGCTGCGTTCCATGAAACTGGTTCGAATAGGCCTGCGCCCTTCGGTCCGCTACGAATGAGAGGCTGGAGGAGACGATCGGGGCTGTAGACCCGATGCAGGAATCGGTTCACTTTCGGGCACAGCTCACCCCGCGAGTACGGATGGGCCGGATTGCCCCGCAGCTTGACTGCGATGCCGTCCTCTACAGTGGCGATCCAGCCACATGTGTCCGGGCAATCGTGATGACAGGTGCCGAGTACGGTTTCAACGGACATCCGGACAGTCTACGGACCGGCAAGATGTGAGGCGGGATCCATTCCCGCGTGCCTCGCGCTTAACTGAAGCGATGCGAACCATTTCCGTCGAGGAGCGGCGCAGGCGTTTGGGGTGCCGGCACTACCTGTCCGAACCAGCCGACCTGGTCGAGCCGGCCGCTGCCGACCTAGTGGGGCTGCATTCGAGCGACCCTGTGACGGTGTACCTATCGGCTTGGGCACGTCTCGGTAGCTTCACCGTGGCAGATCTGGAGAAGGCTCTCTACGAAGAACGATCCCTGCTGCGCATGCTGGGAATGCGGCGCACGATGTTTGTGGTTCCGCTCGATCTGGCAGCGGTGTTGAGCGCTGCGTGCGCTCGCGGATACGTGGCGATCGAGCGACGGCGGCTGGTTGGCTATCTCGAAGACCAACTCGTGGAAGGGGACGGGTCCGCTTGGCTCGACAGTGTCGTCAAGAAGACTCTCAAGGCTCTCCACCGCCGAGGGGAAGCTACTGCCGGGGAGCTGGTTGTTGATGTACCGGAGCTGGGTGCCAAACTCACCTTCGGGCAGGGCACCTTTGGTCTTTCGACCCGGGTGCTTTTCTTCCTGGCAACCGATCTCAGAATCGTTCGGGCCCGGCCGATGGGCTCTTGGAAATCCAGCCAGTACCGGTGGACGACCCTGGACCGCTGGGTGCCGGACGGGCTGGAAACGATCGAACCCGACGACGCCCGGACCTGCCTCGCCCAACGCTGGTTGCGTACCTTCGGACCCGGCACACTAACTGACCTCAAGTGGTGGACGGGATGGACGGTAGCGAGCACGCGAACTGCACTCGAGGCAGTGGGCGCGGTCGAGGTCCAGCTGACCGATGGAATCGGATATGTCCTACCCGACGACCTCGACGACACGGACGAAGTGGGGGAGTGGGTAGCGCTTCTTCCCGGCCTGGACCCAACCGTTATGGGGTGGAAGGAGCGCGATTGGTACCTCAATGGATACCAAGAACAACTCTTCGATGCCAACGGCAATGCCGGGCCAACCGTGTGGTGGAACGGTCGTGTCGTCGGCGGATGGGGGCAAGGCCCCGACGGTGGGGTGATTCTCGACTTGCTCGAGCAGGTTCCATTACAGGTGCTCGACCTTATCGAACTCGAGGCCGGGCGTCTGACCGGCTGGCTCGACGGAGTGGTGGTGAAGCCTCGGTTTCCGACCCCTCTGGAAAAGCGTCTGAGAACCTGACTCAGCGTTTTCGTCTTCGCTGCCACCGACGGCCAATCGGCTTATGCTCCTTGAAGGCTTCCGAAGCGAGGGCGGTCAGTTCTTCGGTTTCCATGGTCCGCGCCTCCATCTGCAGGAGAATGCCGTCACGAACGGCCGCGTCATTGGGCGTGAGCCAATCCTCTTCGATCCGGCTCAACACAGCGCGGCTGAGGGTTAGATCGAAACCGTCCAGGGCTGCCTGCGCTTCGTCCAGACGCCTACGGTTCGTCTCTTCCATTCTCACCTTCCAGCGGCCGGCCGCGTCCAGGTGGAGTCGAGCCGCGGCAGCCAGGTCGGTGCCAAGCAAGTCCAGCAATCGTGAAGTATCCGGATCGGCGGCGATCTCGAGCAGGCTGCGGTGCTCGTCGCGAACTGCCAGGGCTCGAATGCGGCTGGTCAGCTGTTGGGCGGCTTGGAGGTCGACGTGGTCCACGATGGGAGAAGGCTACCGCCGGACTGCGACAATGAGCGGGCCCGATTCAGCAAAGCCGACCATTCGCCTCGGCGGGGTTGGCGCCGTAGGCTCACGGCTACGTTCTCGAAAGGATTGCATCATGGCTCTCGATTCCACCGCAATGGCGCACTGGGAAGGCGACCTCATGTCCGGCAACGGCTCAACGACGCTTACCTCGGGCGCCGGTGGCCCCTTCCTGGTTGATTGGAAAGCGCGCGCTGAAGAGCACCATGGATTGACCAGCCCCGAAGAGCTGATCGCCGCGGCGCATTCCACCTGCTTTTCGATGTCCCTCGCGAACGGCCTGGGCAAAGCCGGCACACCACCCGACTATCTCGATGTGACTGCAACGGCCACGTTTGTGCCGGGAGAGGGGATCACGGCGATGCGTCTTGTCGTCTCCGGTAAGGTGCCCGGGCTCAGCGATGAGGAGTTCCGGGCTGCAGCCGAGCATGCCAAGCAAAACTGCCCGGTTTCGAAGGCGTTGGCCGGGAACGTGCCGATTGCGCTCGAAGTGCGCTGAGTACCGTAACGGCGAGGAGGTGCGTCGATGCCAGCTGCCGATTTCGCCGGGTCCGGGATTCCCGAAGACCCATGGACCCTGCAGACCCCTTCGCTTCGGTCGCAATACAACATGTACCGGGACGAAGCCGCCGATCCGCCGGCACTGGTGTGTCTCGTCGGAACCACCGAACTGAGGTATCACCTTGGGGCAATCGGAGACCTGTACGAGATGCTGGTCAAGCATGGCGACTGGATGCTTCTCGGTAACGCCGACGAGCAGAAGCCGGCTGTGGAGGGCACCGTGGAAGCCTGGGCCCGCTCGGAGGACAACCCGGTAGGAGGATGGTACGGGCTCAACAAGGGCCTCCGCGGACGATTCGGCAACTACCTACCGCCGGTGCTCGAGGCACTTGGCATGGCGGAGGTGGAGCACAATGCCCGAGGTAATCGGATGAGGGCGATCTGATACCAGGGCCTTGGCATCCATCGGCGGGTTGACCCAACGACGCAACCGAACGGGTTGCCTAATAAGCAGTGCAAGAGGATCCGGTCAACCGCCGCCCCGTAGGGCTCTCAGCGACTGCCGCTGGCGGCCGTCGGGGTCGAAATTATCGTCCGAGAGCCATAGCTGGAACGCCCGATCGACTGCCGGCCACTCGTCGTCGGTGATGGAGTACCAGGCCGTATCGCGGCTACGAGCTTTGTAATGAGTTGCCTTGCGGAAGGTGCCTTCGTAACGAAAGCCCAGTCGCACGGCCGCGACCCGCGACGGTTCGTTGAGGTCATCGCATTTCCACTCGCATCGCCGATACCCGAGATCGAAGGCGTTTTTGAGGACCAGATAAACGGCTTCCGTCGCCGGCTTTGTTCGCTGCAGAGGTGGAGAGAATACGATCGACCCAATCTCGATCACACCGTTTCTTGGATCAATGCGCAGATAGGACAGGAACCCGAGCGGGGTACCTTCAACGACGATCGCGAAAGGGCGCCAGTCGGGATACGCAACAAGAGTGTCGATGAGGTCACCCAGCGCAACCGCGCTGTGGAACGGCCCAACCGTCATGTACGTCCAGATTGAATCAGACGCATGCCGGTATGCCGTGAAAAGCGCCTCAGCGTGTCGCCCTCGATCCAGAGGCTCGAGTTGCACGCTCTTGCCTTCAAGCTCACGCGGCGGAGGAAACTCCGGTGGTTCCCAACCATGCAGGTCGGGACCGATCACTTGTCCGAATTCGTTGATCCTTGGCATACTCATCTCACCAACCGGGGTCGCCATTGCAGGCAACCATCCGTGCCAGCGCGTAGGCCTTTCTTTCGCGTTTGGCGGTTTCGAGAACTTCTTCGTAATGAAGGATCCGCAGAGATCGGAATGCTCCGAGCAGCTCCTGCGGAGCAAGCCGGAAATCGGGTGAGCTTGGACCGTCCACGTTGGCTGTTGTCTGCAGATGGTGCTCGATGAGCAGCCACCCGTCGGGAGCGAGCGCAGCGACCAGACGCGGCCACATTCGCCGATTCACGTAGCGGATCACCGTTATGACGTCATAGGCGGACGTCCTCAGTTCGGCGTCGTCGAGGTCGGCCACGTTCCAGGCCACTTCGAGACCCCGGCGCTCTCCTTCGATGCGGGCCATACCGATGGCCGAAGCAGAGATGTCGACCGCCTCGACCTGATGGCCGGCTTCGGCGAGTCGGAGCGCGTTGCGTCCCGCGCCGCAGGCTACGTCCAGAGCCAGACCGATAGGGAGCCGGTCGATCCACTCCTCCAGAAACGGAGACGGCCAGGTACGCGGGCGATACTCGCCGTCCGTGTAACGGCGATCCCATTCCAGTCTCTCCGTCTCACTCACCGGGGTGCTCCATCGTCTGACCGTACCTCACTCGTGCCGGTCCCAACTAGTCGGGCCTGGGTATTCGGGCCGGCCGAA
>JAOTUY010000101.1 GCA_029863625.1 Acidimicrobiia bacterium | reverse complement strand
ACGTGCAGGTGTCGGGGAGCGGCAACGTGGTCGTCAACGTCACCGACGACCTTGAAGCCACCATCAGCGGATCGGGTGATGTGCGCTACATCGGCGATCCCAGGCTAGATTCGAGCGTGTCGGGTTCGGGCGACATCTCCAGCAAGTGACGCGGACGCCTCCCCACGCCGCCCGTGTCGACGTTGCGCCGTAGCAGCGGAGTCGCTTCGGGGTGGGTAGTGACCACGGACCCACTCAACGGCGGGGTGGCTTCATCCCGAAGAGGAAACGGGTCGGTCTGGTTCGTCGGACCGCAACGTCGTAGATGGCGAGGATCACGACCAGCGAGATCAGACAGATGGTCAAGTACTTGAGGGTGGCGCTGATCGGCCAGTCGACCACGTAGAAAGCCAGAAGGACGATCACGGTTTGGTGGAGCACGTAGAAAGGCAACACCGCCTCAGATGTGTAGGAGCTAACCCGGTTGAGGACGCTGGGCACCGCTTTTGTGTCCGCGGACGCTCGGCTGTCTTTGCCCGATCCGCTGGCGAAACCCAAGATTGTCACTATCCAAAGCCACCCGCTCAACCCCCTGACCGCTCGCATACCGAGGCTGACGGCGTCGTAGTCGGCCAAGACATCCACACCCTCGCTCTCTGAGCCAAGCATGAAGAGGAACCCGACAACGGCGAAGGTCGCAATACCCAGGATCAGGGCGCTCTTGCGGTGTCGTCGAAGGGCTTGCCCGAACCTCCGATCGGTCGCCAGCAGGTAGCCGTAGAGGATGAAGACGGCATACGAATAGCGACTCCACCCGGCCAGCCCTTCCTCACCTCCGAACGTCGCATCCAGCACAGCGAAAGGCAGTCCCACCGCCACGACTACCCAGAGACGGTCGGTCCCCGCGGCGATTCGTTGGATTGCCTGCAGACCAGCTGGTTTCCGCAGATACCAGATCACCGGCAGAAGAAGCAGCGAGAAAGCGAAAAGCGAGACCACGAACCACAGATGTGCCCACTCGAAGAGTGCTGTGGCTGGGTCACTTCCAACCAAGAATGGGAACCCGCCAGGGGTGAACTGGACATCAAAGAATCGAGGTAGGAATTGCCAATACGACTCGTCGTACCCCGGATCAGCGCGCAATCTTGTCCAGATCTGCGGCGGCACAATCACCAAGACTCCAAACACCAACGGAACCAGCAACCGGCGGACCCGCTCCCAGGAGAAGGCCTTCATCGTGCGCGAACGAAGCGAATACCAGATCCCCATGCCAGATATGACGAACAGCAGGGGCATACCCCACATCGCCGCGAAAGCTATTGCGATACTGACCAACTCACTCGTCGGATCGTTCTTCACGTAGAAGTCGCCGGTGTCAAAGATCCGCGCCGTATGGAAGAACACCAGACCGACCACGACGAACATTCGCATCAGATCAAGGTCCCGCCGCCGTTCCGGCCGATTTACGGTCGGGGTGACATCGACGGAGTGTTCTCGCGGCATCGCGAACTCGTCCTACAGTCCTACTCGGAAGCGTGCAATCGCCTGTCGCGTCGTAAACGTCATCGTGTTAACTCTTCGCGTCGAGTTCTGTCTGGTTCCGCCGGGGTGGTACCCAAGATCACCCTCAGCCCGGGCACCCGACGCGACATGTGGCCAATACCGAAGGCCAAGCAGGCACCGAGGATTGCCACGAGCCCAAACTTGATCAAGGCAGGAAGGTCGAGCCCCTCTATCCCGGCTTGGAGAAAGACGACGATCATGAAGTGGATTATGTAGGCGGCGTAGCTGGCGGCCGCCATCGCCACCAGCACTGGGTTGTTCCGCCGGAACGTCTGACGAAACAAGACGATCAGGCCTATCACCATGCCTGCGCAGATAACTGACTCCCAGGCGCTGTACACCAGTGATTGCCAATTGAACCCACCGCCTGCGGTGATACTGGAATCAGGGGCGAGCAACAACAGAGCCCAGTATCCGGCCGAAGCGACCAGGCCGACACTCAGCCACACCATGCCCACCCGCGTCGATATTTGGCGGAGCCAGTCACCACGGTAG
The DNA here is from genome assembly GCA_029863625.1 of Acidimicrobiia bacterium. Classification (GTDB taxonomy): domain Bacteria; phylum Actinomycetota; class Acidimicrobiia; order Spongiisociales; family UBA4744; genus UBA4744. The sequence continues at coordinate 3,711 of JAOTUY010000101.1, read as the reverse complement.
GCAAGAACCCCCAGCGCGAAAAGGCTCAGATACTGGGGAAGGTGAGCAGGTTCAGCGGCTACCACGAAGAACAGCGGCACCCAATCGTCGATCGGATACCACCCCCGCACCACAAAAGTGACCAAAGCGAGCACCACCACAAATCCGACGATGGCGGCATGGTTCGGCGGCGACCAGATTCGGGGCCGCCGGTCGGCGTAGCGCCCCGCGATCAAGCGCCAAACTGCATAGGCCAGCGAATAGAGCAACACATGCCCGAGGAACCACAAGTGGAGATACACGTTCTGCCAACCGCTCTCATACAAAGAGCGGACGAGCTCACCAAGAGAAGGACGCGGCGACTCGACCAGATAGACAACCGGCACATGTACCACCAACATGAACAGCACCATCGGCACCCCGATCCGCATCCAGCGACCCTTGAGGAATCGGCGCGCCCCCTTTTTGTCGTACGACCGCGGTGTGAAGTAGCCGACCAACAGGAAAAATAGACCCATGCCGAATGCGGCACCCCACGGGAAGAAAGGTCGGAGCAACTCGCTGTTGGCCGGGTCCGTCACCGGCCATTCGCCGCCGGTAGGGCCATACGGCTGCGCAGCGTGGAAAGCGACCACCAACACAATGACCGCCACCCGCAGCACATCGACAAAAACCAACCGATCCCCGCTGCCCGGCAATGCAACAGTCGAGGATCCGTCCTGAACAAGCGACGGTCCGGTCATCTCAACTGTCGCCCTTCTTTGAGGCTGCGACGGGTCATAGGAGCCGTCGGGCAATCCCAACAATATGTGACCGACCGCATATTGGGTAGGGCCGGAGGACCCCGGATCGCAAAGGCCGGGCGGCTGGCCCAACCCAGACAACACGCGCCGGATTCATCGGGAACTCCGCTTGAGACCCCCGCCCACCGATCCGAGTAGCTCCCATGGCCGGCGCCAGGCTGCCATTAGGTGCCGTCTGTGCCCGTGAGCGCCGAGATCCCATGATCCGACTGGTGGTCCGCGCCTCACACGGTGACCGGGACCTCACTGGCGAGCGGAACCCGTTGAAGTCCTGGAGCGGTTGTCGCTGGGGCCACCGAAGACGCTCGGCTCAATCCGCCGGGTGGCGGTCCCCGCTTTCAACTCCCTTCTTCTCAAAGGTGGTGGCAAGACGGATACTCGAGGTGTGCCTTCGCGCACCGCCAGCGTCGTGAACGGACCCTGAATCGATCGGAGCGCTGCGACCGGTGATCGGCCGACGTGGGAGGAGTGAATCGAAAGGATCGGCATCAGAAGACAGGATCTGACGCCGAGGACCAGGAAGGAATTGCCAGGCAGTTTCGTGGAGCTGTCGGCAGGGGTCACGCACTACGAATTGAGGGGTGATACTGCCGGCGAGCGCGTTGTGCTGATTCATGGCAATCGTGCACCATATGTGACCTGGGACAACACGATCGAGGATCTGTGTGACGCCGGCCTCCGAGTGCTCAGATATGACCTCTTCGGGCACGGCTTCTCGGACCGGCCGGAACTGCGCAGATACGACCACCACCTCTACAACACGCAGCTCGCCGAATTACTGAACCGTCTGGAAATCCCCCATCCGGTCCTTGTGGTGGGAACGTCTCAGGGGGGAAGCATCGGGGCTTGTTTCGTTTCGGAGCATCCCGGAAAGGTCAAGAAACTCGCCCTTCTCTCACGACTCTTTGATGATTTTGAGGGTTCGCGAGGCGTCATCGCCTCGCTTGTCAAGACTCCCCTCATCGGAGAGCTCCTTCAGCAACTGGTGGGAGACAGCAAGATTGCTGACCTATCCGGTGCCATTCTGTCCGCTGACAAGAAGACGGTCCTTGAAAATGAAGTCGCCAAGCAGTTCCGTTTTCGGGGGAAACGAAGAGCAATCCTGGCCAACTGGAGAGGCGACGCACTCAAGGACGCGGTCTCCTGGTACGAAAGCGTCAGGGAACAAGGCATTCAAACACTGCTCACCTGGGGAACTCTGGACAAGTCGATTCCCGGGGATTCAATGAACAGGTTGCGTGATCTGCTCCCCGGGATCGAGTACCACGAACTCGAAGGGGCCGGCCATCTGGCGCACTACGAATTCCCGGACCGCATCAACCCACCCCTGATCCGTTTCCTGACTAGCTAGCGCCGCATTTTTCGCCAAGACGGAGGTGTTCGATATGCGCAAGATCGCAAAGACGCTGCTAGTGATTCTGGGAGTTGTCGTGGTCATCGAGGTCGTGGAAACGGCGCTCAGGGTCTGGACATGGCGGAGTCGCAACCCCGGCGCGCTGCGCCTCATCAAGCGCTTCAACAAGTACGTGACCAATCCGCTCATGCTCCGATTCTCGGGACGATCCGGCCTCTCCGCCATCGTCCATCACGTCGGGCGCCGATCCGGGACTCCCTACGCCACGCCGGTGATAGCCCACCAATCCCACCAAGATGTCATCATCCCGCTGCCCTACGGCACCGACGTCGACTGGCTCCGCAACCTGCTGGCCGCCGAACAGGCCGTCGTCGATCTCGAAGGTCGCAGCCTCAGGGTCAACGGACCAGCGGTGGTGGACATCGACGACGTGGTCGGCCTCCTTCCAGCCCCGATGGTGCGCACCGTTCGCCTCAACGGCGCCCGTGACGCCGTCCGGATGCGGGTCTCGGGAACCGCCACGCCAGCGTCCGCCTGAGGTCCACCAATCGGACGGTAAGGTCGCTGCCTGATCCATCGCCGGTTAGCGCGACGCTCGGGTCCCCAGAAGAGCGCGTCGCCAGGCAAGGCGCCGGCTTCGGGGTGACCGCGCGGACGTTAGTTCCACAGACGTGAGGATCCCTCAAGGCAAAGAGAAACCCCCGGCCTCTGATCTGGGGGTTTCTTCGTGTCGGAGGGACGACTTCAACCCCAAGTACACGCGATCCCTGGGAGGCCGGCTGGTGGTGGGCTGAACCCAGCCATGCCCCCGAGCTGGGTCCACCGCACGCCGACGTGATGCTATGCGCTATTTGAGGAAGCGGGCGCTATTGCTCGGGATCTGGGTGTTATGGGTGGGGTGCCTGAACTCGAACAGACAGCTCAGCATGCGTTCAGGAAAGCTGCCATTAGGACCCGGAAGAGGATGCTTTGAGAGTTCGTAGGCACTTCGGTCTTGACACAACCCGGCCCAGGGAATACATTTACTTTGAGATACAAAGTTCTTTGACATCACAAGAAGCTAACGATGACCGACCAAGATCTGAAAACTCTTGAACAGCGCACATTCCGGACCGTAACTGACGACGGTTTGTGGGATGTCTTGATCGCCTGTGTCTTCGCCAATCTTGCGATTGCTCCCCTCCTGAGCGAGACCCTGGGCGACTTCGGGAGTTCGGCCCTCCTCGCCCCGATCTGGCTGGCTACCTACCTGGTGATCCGGGTCGTGCGACATCGCATCATCGCCCCGCGAGTCGGAACGGTCCGCTTTGGGGCCGACCGGCAACAGCGGCTCCGCCGGCTTGGGATTGTGATGGTGGTGGTGAATGCCATCGCCGCCGGTCTCGGGGTGGTCGCCTTTATCGGCGTGCAGCTGGACTGGCTCGATCTCGGTAACGGCGGCATGGGCTATCCCCTGCTCCTCGGGATCACCATCCTGATCGGGTTTTCCGGGGCTTCCGCTGTCATGGGTATCCCCCGCTACTACCTGTACGGGCTGATGCTGGCGGAAGCCCCGGAAAACCCGATCAGGATGGT
>JAOTUY010000007.1 GCA_029863625.1 Acidimicrobiia bacterium | reverse complement strand
TCGAGGCAACGGCGCCTCCCTTCTGGATTCCGTTCATTCCGACGCGCATCGGATCCGGGGCGCAAATCAAGTTGCGCCGAGCCCGGATGCAGGAGTGGGAACTCCTCGATCGCGACCTGGTCGGGCCGAAAGGTGAGTTGCTGCAGGCAGACCAACGGATGGTCATCGAGGAAGAAGAGGTCCCTCGCGGCGGGGTGTCGCTCGAACGCCGCTGGCAGCTCGCGCGATGGACCGACGGATCCGTCCACGTGTGGCTCCAACGATCGAAGCAACTCGGTCACGGGGAACGTTCGAGCGGGGTCCGTTGGGACATCCTCGACGACATCGAGCAGTGATCCGGCCCGGCACCTGGTCAATCCGACACCATCAAGTTGATCCTCACGACGAATGACGGACACCGCAACACGCCACCGGTTGAGCGTTGGGCTCGCTTCTACCGGCAACGAATGCCCCCGCATCGCGGCGCGACCGTCTCGGAGCCACGCTCTGTGCTCAGGTGATCGCCGAAGCAAGTCGGGCTACGGGCTTGGAAGTGGAGTTGCTCCTGTCTGACAACACCTACTTCTTCGCGGCGATCAGGCTTCTCGTGCGTTCCGGCGATCTCAAACAGGTGTCGGCGGTGTTTGAGACGTCAGACAGCGCCGGACGCCCAGATCACGGCGTTATCGAGTCATAAGACACATTCCTGGGAGTGCTCTGTATCGGCACTTACAGGAGCGGGTACTCCGAGAGCACATCGACCACGGAACGTGAGGGCACCTGCTATCCGACAGCCGGCTATACCCTTTCTTCCGACATTCCTTTTCGGGAGGCGCCGGGTCATTCCTCCAGGCCGAGGTGACGACGGAGGATGTCGGGTCGCATGGTGATGCCTCCACTGGTGGGCATCCGATCGAACGACCGGAGTAGGGCGATGAGGTCTTCTCGGCGGGTAGGGTCGACGGCTGCTTGGCGGGGTGTGATCCCTCCCAGGGCAGGGACTTCTTCGCCGATCCACCGTCGTTCCATCATGTCGAGGACCTGTTCAACTATCTCAGGGTCGATCGGCTCGAACGGCTCTTCGGGGGGATGGAGCTTTAAGGCTGCTTCCAGGTCGGCTGGGTTCCTCACCGAGCGGGCGGTCTGGGCGACGACGTCGGCGACGTCGGTGAGGCGGGCGAGGACCCGGTCGAGTCGTGCCTCGGAGTTGGCGGTGACTACCAGCTCGTCGCCGTCCCGACGCAAGGTAGCGCGAATGATCCGTTCGTCGGGGCGTAAAGCGAACAACTCCCGCCACACGCCGGGCGTGTCCTCTGCGGCCTCGTGGGACATATCGAGGACTCTGGCTAGCTCGTCCCATCCGGCGGTGGGTCGGAGTCGCGCCTCGCACAACACCATCGGCTCGCTCTCCCGGTTGGTGAACGACGGTGGGGCGTGCAGGCTCCCGTACCAGTCGGCGATGAGGTCGGCGTCGGGATCCTGGTCGAGTAACTCCAGCAGCGAGTCTCGGTGCCGCAAGTCGATCCGAAGGGCGACACCCGACGCCCATGTGCGACCCCAGCCCGGCAGGAATCGAGCCAGGATCATCTCACCAGGTTGGAAACCTCGCGCCATGGATCGGTCGGCCACATGAAGGGTTTCGCCGGTCCTGGTGTCTCGCACCGACAGGGTGGCCCCCTCGTCGGTGGCGACCACCTCCCAGAGTTCCAGGCGGGCCATCTCCCACAGCTCGAGTGTGTCGACCTCGTCGTCGGGAACCAGCACGCCCCGTTCGTCGAGGAACTCCGACACCCCTCCACCCTCGAACACTCGCAGCTCAACTATGAACTCATCACGAACCATCCGAGAAATGTCCTCGACCTCGAAATCGTGCAGCATCGCGCTCGACGCCAGCCCGTACAGTCCGGCCACTCGGTTGGGGCGCGTGACGAAGGTCGTGAGCTTGGAGATGAGCCAGCTGACCCGCTGCTCGACCGGAACCTGTACCCGTCCGAGATGACATACCTTGTACTTGCGGCCCGACCCGCACGGACACAGTTCGTTGCGACCAACGGTAGGAAGGTCGGCGCCCAATCCCGCGTGGAACGCAAGCATGGGGTCATCCTCCCCAACGCCGGCCTTGCGAAGCAGCGACACGGTCCGGGGAGCGTCACCCCGGTCGGAGGTATACCAGGCGAGATCCGCTAGGGCCGGCCCGAAACCGGGGTCAACCCGCACCGCCTCCTCGAGATCGAACTCAGCGGCGAGAGCATCACCCACCGCATCGTGATGACGGGCACGCAGTACCAAGGCCGGGGCCACCTCGCGCCGACCCGAGGAGGACAGCGTCGCGGTGAACTCACCGATCGATGGTGAATCGAGCCCAACTAGATCGTCCGCCCATTCCGAGAAAGCGTCGATCACAGGTCCGTGTCCGAGGGCGCGATTCACCGATCGGGCATCGACGGTCCCAGCGCCCACCTGGGCGCTCCAAGCGGCGATAACGACATCGAGCGACTCCTCACAGCACTCTTTGAGCTGGTAGGTGGAATGAAGCCGATCCCTGAGGTCATCGACACGGGCGACCATCGGTGGCTTCCACGTCACCCCGGCCCGTCCCACCCAACCCCCGGCGATCTCGATCCCGGCTTCGGCGAACAGCTCGGAGACGGGACGCACCGGCCTTCGGAAGAGTCCGGGGTGGTCGATCAGCACCTGCTCGAGCACGAAGCCGGGTTCGGCGCCGATATCCTCACGACGGCCCGTTTCGGTCTCGAAAGCATCCCTGATGGCGTCGATCTCCTCCGCACCGTCGGCCAGCTCGCCGACGGGCTCAACCACCAGGCTTCGACCTTGCCGGCGGAAGGCCACCACATCACCAGGCGTGAACCCGCCAAGCCACCCGGCCGGCCCCACCAGGGACCCGTGTTCCGACAAGTGGGGGTCGTCACCGAAATCGAATTCCAGTCTTATGGTCCCGCCGGGAACATCAAGCGCTCGGGTGTCAAGATCGATCGCAGCAAGGTCGGGGATGGCCGTGACCAGGTCACCGGCGATCTCGGACTCAGTAAGCCGATGGGTGAACACCACGCCGTCCAATAGCAGGTCCATCCGGATCACCTGGTCGTCATCGGTGATCCGGACCAAGTCGGTGTTCTCCAACAGGAAGTAGAGGTACTCGGCCGGGTCCTCACCGACCATGTCGGCTTGCTCCCCCAACTCGGTGAGCTCCACGCAACGCTCGACCAGCTCAACGAAGCCGGATATACCTTCCGCCACCCCAGCAAGAGCGAAATCGACGATACGTTCCTCAGGCGTCACACTACGAACGGTACCGCATCAGACCACCGCCCCGTCAACACCCTCCGGTCATTCTCCCGCGCCGATCTGGTCGAGTCGGCCGGTAGCAACCTGCCGAAAGAACACACTCGACCCACCCTACAGCCGCAGCCCCCGCTCCGCCGGCTACAAGGAGAACCTCCGACGGAGAGTCGGCGGCACCACCGGAGTGGTTCCGCTGGCGCACGCGGACAGGTGGCCCGAACACCAAATCTCGCGAGGTGTCGAGTGCGGCAGAATGGGGTCGTGAAATACAACTCTGCGATCGGTCGGTTGCGGCAGGTGGCCGACGAGCTCACCGACCACACCTCAACGTGGGGTAACTCGGTCATTGTTGAGGCACACGTGTTCGGCGACCTGTTGGCGGGACCAGACACCATCGAGGTGATCTGGTTGGCGCTGGTTGTTGACCTTCCCGTCGAGGACGTCACCTGGCTGGCTCGTCCCGCCCAGGCAGAAGCGACCGCCTCGATTCTCCGCTTTGACAAGTATCCGCTGCGGTGGCGGTGGCGGCCCACCGTCTGGCCGGTGTGGAACCACACCATTTCCCGGCCGGTCCGTTTCTGGTCCAAAGAACACGGACCCGACCAGACAGCCCTGGAAATATTGGCAAACCGTCGCCTGGGCGAGCTAGCGGTACTCGAACCGACCGACCAGGCGGCGTATCGAGCACAGCTGCAAACCGAACTGGAGGCATCCAGACGGCATCTCGGCCGGGTAGTCAACTCTTACCATGACCGTAATTGGCGACGGGACCACAACGGGTTTGGCGTCTATCCCGAAGACCACCTGTGGTGGGCAACCCAAGGGTTCCTCGAACTCGACGACGCCCTTCAAGAGATCGACCAACCAATCCCACCCCCCTGAATTCGGCAACGAACATCGGATGCGCACAGATCACTAGATATGCCTGTAATCCACTTGGGCTTTCGCGATGATCTGGTGGGTCCGTTATCCAGGCGCTATTCGACGTCGCCCTTTTCCAGATAACGGGACAAGTAGCACGTAGGTGAGAGTTCGGATATCAGTCCGGCCGGTAGACGTCTCTGCGATGCCCGATGCGGAGAACGATGACTTCTCGCTTATCGTCGTCGATACGGTAGAGAACCCGATAGGTACCTCTTCGGGCGCTCCATACCCCCGCCAGCTCATCCCGCAGCGGAGCACCGATTCGTCTCGGGTTGTCCAGCAACGGACCAGTGATGAGGTCGATCACGGCGAACGCCACCGCCTCCGGGAGGGACTCTCGGAAGGCGGCCACCCGGCCATGGCTGGCGAAGCGGCGGACCATCGACTCGCCCTCTGGTGTCTCATGACGCATCAGCCTGGCGAACACCTCCGCGTCGACCGGGCCGCCCGCCTGCAACCCCACCCGCCCCAGACCCGATCCCATCCACCGCGATGGCGACTCGTGGCCGGCGTAGTAGTCGACCTGAGCAGGCATCCGCTCCCCCCGCAACACCGGCACATCCTCCCCCACCGAATGCCGCAACTGCTCGGTGTAATAGGCGGCCTGCGAAGCGACCAGCTTGCCGATCGACTGCACGCTCAACCCCCCGCAACCAGTGGTTGCAACTGTGTGCGGTCAAACCGGGCGGTGGGCGAGAGGAGAGTGATCAGCGATTGGTCCCGATGGTCAGGTGACGAGGTCGAGGGTGAGCAGACGGTTTTTCTCGAACGTCCGGGGGTAGGCAATCTTGGCCGTAGTGCATATTAACGCTAGGATAACCATGAATAACATGATATTCTACTGTTTCTAGGAGTACGAAGTGGTTCATATGGACATAGACACTGCAATCAGGCGACGCAACGGGGCACGACGGGAGCAAAAACTCGACAAGCTCCTTCTCAAACCAGAGGAAGCGGCTGCTCTTCTCTCGATTGGCCGCTCAAAGGTGTATGAGTTGATGAGCGATGGGAGGCTTGCCTCTGTCCGTATCGACGCTTCACGACGCGTCCCCTTCAGCGCCCTTGTCGAGTTCGTGGAGCAGCTACAAGGCCAACGAGTCGAGGCGCCCACCAAATAGCCGGCGAGACTGTGGCGTTTGGCAGAGGAGCAGCATGAGCATCCACACACGAACCACAGCGAGGGGCAAGGTCTACGATGTCCGCCTTCGAGCGCCGAACGGGCGCGAGATCTCCCGGACCTTCCGGACGAAACGTGAAGCGCTCGAGTACGAAGCTCGACAGATAGCAGCCAAGGGGCGAGGAATCTGGATTGATCCTCGCGGATCACCGGTCATGTTCCGGGACCTCGCCGAGGAGTGGCTCGACTGCAATCCGGCGAAAAGGCAATCAACCCGCGCACGTGACGAGAGCGCTCTCCGGGTCCACGTCTACCCCGCCCTCGGATCGCGAAAGATCGGCACTCTGACTCCGACCGACATCCGCAAGCTCGTTTCGGAGTGGTCAGAGACGATGGCACCACGTACGGTCCGACGGGTGTACGGCGCCTTGCGGGCGTGCTTCAATTACGCGGTTGAGTCGGAGCTGCTCTCGAGAACGCCATGCCGAGGGATTCGGCTGCCGGCCGTTGAACCCACCGTTTCGCGGATACCGGCTGGTCCCCGAAGTTGTGGCTCTGGTGGAAGCGATGCGGCCGCAGTTCGCCGCAATGGTGTGGTTGGGCGTTGTCCTTGGGCTTCGGTGGGGCGAAGTCGCCGGTCTCCGTGTGAAACGGGTGGATCTATTGCGGCGAACCGTCACAATCGCCGAGCAGGTCTCCAGGGATGTCGGTGGTATCGGAATGATCGGCCCTCCCAAATCCGCCGCCGGGAGGAGAACGATTTCGATTCCGATTGAGCTCGCCGAGACGCTCAGCGCACACCTTGTGTCCGCGGGCCTGACTGGCGCGGACCCGGACGCGTTGCTCTTCTCGAACGCAGAGGGATTGCCCCTCGACTACTCGAACTGGCGCCGCAGGGTGTGGTTGCCCGCCGTGGAAGCTGCAGGCCTCAGTGGTCTCGGCTTCCATGATCTCCGGCGAGCTAACGCCACCGCCATGGTCTTGGAAGGCGTGGACATCAAAACGGCCCAGGCGCGGCTCGGTCATTCGGATCCGCGCCTGACTCTTGCGATCTATGCACAAGCGACCGACGAGGGTGACCGCTCTGCTGCGACCAAGCTCGGAGCGCGACTGATGGCCTCCACTGACTTTCACCGCGAATCTCCCGGGTCGACGGGTTCGTAGCGCCCCACTGTCGGGTCAGTCGCACAGGCGACCACGAAATAACGCGCGGGATGAATGCGGGATGAAACGACCGAGGTGCTGGCCAGACCTGCTTCAGTAGGCCTCTGACCAGCACCTTTCTGGTCGGGACGGCCGGATTTGAACCGGCGACCTCAGCGTCCCGAACGCTGCGCGCTGCCAAACTGCGCCACGTCCCGTGGCGCCGACATGTTACTCGGTCTCCGAACCGTACATCTCGTGCCATGTGGGTCACAGGACGGACCCATCGTTTACGCAGGCCTGGTGGAGTTGCACGAGCTACAAGACCTCATGGATCGAACCTACGGGCACAGCGACAAGGCACGAGGAATCCCGGCCAGTGTTGCCTGGCTAACTGAGGAGATCGGGGAACTCGCCCAAGCCCTCCGCAAAGGTGATCGGGACCAGCAACTTGAGGAGTTCGGCGACGTGCTGGCCTGGACTGCATCGCTGGCCAACCTGGCCGGTTTGAGCCTCGAGGAAGCGCTGAGTCGATACGGGGCCGGCTGTCCCCGCTGCTCGAAGATGCCCTGCCGATGTCCATAAAGTGGCAACACGCCGTCGATTTCGATAGGGTCACGTCTCCGTGTCATATTCGAAACGACGAATTTCCATAGCGATGATCCTGTCTCTCGCCCTCCACTTGCTTGCCGCGTCCCCGGCCCTGGCCGACGAAGTCGGAGCTCAGGTGAACGGCGTTCGTCCCGACGGCATTGCCGTCATCCCCAGCGCCGACCAGGTGGCCGGCGCTTCAGCCGCCGCCCAGGCCGCCGCCGGGAGTTTGTTCCATGCCGATGTCTCCGGTCTACTCGGGACGTGCGAATCCGTGGGAGAGGTCGTCGGTACCGGTTATGACGTCCCATCCGTCTTCTCGGCCTTCCGAAAGAGCAGTAGCCACTGGAGCATCATTACCGACCCGACCTGGAACGCCATGGGAACCGGCCAGGCCACCGGCACCGATGGGATGGTGTATGTGGCCGTGGTGTTCTGCCGACAAACCGACGGCACCAGCGCCGCAGCTGCAACTCCGCCTGCCACCGGTCCCGCAACGGTCCACTCCGCACCGAACGCAGAGGCCTCAAATGAGAGGTTTGAAGAAGCACCGGTCCCCGACGAAGTGCTGTCCGACCTTGCCGCCCACCGCGCCGAAATCAGGGACATGTTGGACGGTCAGGCCAAGTCCATGCTTCCGGACTGGTATGTAGGCATCTGCGGAACAGCAGATCGGCGGATACTCGAGGGCGAAACGTCCGAGAGTGGATCCTGTATGGAGGGTTCCTAGCCTCTAACCCGAACTTGCGTGAGAAACCAGCAAGGAGCGCGGGTTTCTCACGCAAGAACCGGATTACACCAACAGTTCGGCGATCTGCACGGCGTTGAGGGCTGCCCCCTTGCGGAGGTTGTCGCCCACCGCCCACAGGTTGATACCGCCCGGGGTACCGACGGTTCCGCGGATCCGACCGACCAGCACGTCGTCGATGCCGGCCGAATCAAGTGGGGTGGGCACCTTCTCCTTCCAGACCGCCACGCCATCGGCTGCGCCCAGCAAGGCTTCGGCCTCTTCGGCGGACAGGGGCCGATCGAACCACAAACTGGCAGCAATCCCGTGGCCCACCATGACCGGAACTCGCACGCAGGTCGGCTCGACCTCGAGGGACGGGATGTCGAGGATCTTGCGGCTCTCGTTGACGAATTTCCATTCCTCATCGGTATAACCCTCGCTCTGCAAGCTGCCGGCGAACGGGATCACATTCCAGGCGATGGGCCGCGGGTATACCTCGCCACCCGGATCCTGCCAACCACCGTTTACCAGGGCGGGGAGGTCGGCGCCGAGCTTCCTCACCTGCCTGGCCAACTCGTCCATGCCCTTCTGGCCGGACCCCGACACCGACTGGTAGGAGGTAGCGATCATGGAACGAAGTCCGGCGGCCCGATGCAGCGGTGCCACCGCCATCATCAGGTCCATCGTCGTGCAATTCGGATTAGCGATGATCCCTTCGTGCCGAGCCGCGGCCGCGTCGTTGACCCCTACCACCACGAGCGGCACCTCGGGCTGCATCCGGAAAGCCGATGAGTTGTCAATCACCACCGCGCCTGCGGCGGCAAAAGCTGGGCCGAACTGTCGGGAACGATCACCGCCCGCGGAGAAAAGAGCGATCTCGATACCGGCCGGGTCGGCGGTAGCGAGGTCCTCGACCTCAACCTTCCCCCACTGCGTGTCCACGTTGGTGCCTGCTGACCGGGACGAAGCCAACAGGCGAAGTTCGGAAACCGGAAATGCCCGCTCTTCGAGGATGGAGATCATGGCCCGGCCGACCGCTCCCGTAGCTCCGACGACGGCGGTTCGTTTGGTGTTCATAGCCCCCCCACCATTCTGGGCGGTTCGAAGGCAGCATGTAGGACCCGGACCGCCTCTTCAATCTGATCCAGGGCCACGACACAGGATATCCGGATGCTGGAGGTTGAAATCATCTCGATGTTGATCCCGTTGCTCGCCAAAACCCGGAACATCTTGGCCGCTACGCCCGGATGTGATTTCATCCCGGCCCCCACCACCGAAACTCGGGCAACCGCCTCGTCAACATCTACCCCGGCCGCCTCGATCTCGACTATGACCTTTTCGGTCACTTCCTTAGCGACGGGCACATGCTCCGTGGGAACGGTGAAGCTGATGTCGGTCGTTCCATCTTCCGACACGTTCTGGACGATCATGTCGACGTTGACTTCCCGGGCGGCCAAAGGCTCGAAGAGTGCTGCGGCGACGCCGGGGCGGTCGGGCACACCGCGCACCGTTACTTTCGCTTCCGAGGTGTCGTGCGAGATGGCGCTGATGATCGCCTGTTCCATAGTTGTCTCCTTCACCCAGGTCCCAGGGCCGTCGTGGAACGACGAGCGCACATGGAGGGGAATGTTGAAATTGCGGCCGAATTCAACCGACCGGAGCATGAGGACCTTGGCGCCGGTGGCCGCCAACTCCAACATCTCCTCAAATGACACCTCGTCGAGCTTGCGGGCATCCGCCACGATGCGGGGATCGGCCGTGAACACCCCGTCAACGTCGGTGTAGATCTCGCACACATCAGCGTGATTGGCGGCTGCCAGCGCAACCGCAGTGGCGTCGGACCCGCCCCGGCCGAGAGTGGTGACGTCTTTCGACTCGGGATCAACACCCTGGAAGCCGGCGACGATGACGACCTTGCCTTCCTTGAGGCTCTCCTGCACTCGAAAACTGCGAATCTCCTGGATCTTCGCCTGACCATGGCTCGAATCGGTGAGGATGCCGGCTTGGGAGCCGGTGAAGCTGACCGCCTCAACACCTTCCTCGTGAATGGCGATGGCCAGCAGAGCCATGGCGATCCGTTCCCCGGCTGTGAGCAGCATGTCCATCTCCCGGCCGGGCGGTGACGGGCTGACCTGGCGGGCCAGGTCGATCAGTTGATCGGTCGTACCGCCCATCGCCGATACGACCACGATCACATCGTTGCCGGCCCGGCGGGTGGTCGCGACGCGGGCCGCGACTCGCCTGATCCGTTCAGCATCCGCGACCGAGGTGCCGCCGTATTTTTGGACTATCAAGGACATAGCGCCGGGAGTGTACCCCGGGTTTATCGCAGCCCCGACGATCCCATCCGGGAGGATGCCTATAGTCCTTTCGCTATGCCCACAAACAAGCGTGAACGCCAGCGCCAGAACCGTGCCAAGAAGCTCTCGGAGCAACGAAAAACCGAGCGGCAACAGAAGCTTCGAAAGCGAGCTACCCAGATCACCGTCCTGGTGGGCGTAATAGCCCTGGCCTCATTTCTGCCGACCGTCCTCGGCAACTCGGACGACACAACAACGACGACCACCACCTCCTCGACTACCACCACGACTACTCCGCCGACGACAATTGACCCGACGGCTCTCCCGTTCGACTACGCGGGCTACCGCGCCCAACCGACCGCGTGCGGTGCGGAGGCCCCACCACCGGTGACGGAGATGACCTTCACGGCCGCGCAAGATCAGGGCATCGCGCCGGACGCCACGGTGACGGCGACGATCACCACCTCATGCGGCGACATCGTCGCTCAGCTCGACCCTTCGATTGCACCACAGACCGTCAACTCGTTCGTGTTTCTCGCCCGTCAGGGCTACTTCGACGGCTCGGCCTTTCACCGGATTGTCCCCGGTTTCGTCATCCAGGGAGGAGACCCCACTGCCGGCGGTAGCGGCAGTCCCGGTTATCTGGTTCCCGACGAGTTCCCGGAAGCAGGCTTCACCTACGAACGTGGAGTCCTGGCGATGGCCAACTCCGGCATCAACTCAACAGGCAGCCAGTTCTTTGTAGTCACCGGTGAGGACGCCGGGCTACCCAATACGTTCTCGGTCTTCGGCACCGCCGTTGACTCCGACGAAACCCTTGACCGGATTACCTCGGTGTCCTTGACCGGCCGGGACGGCACGGCCAATACTGAGCAGAGCCTGCCACTCGAGACCGTGTACATCGAGAGCGTGCGCATCGAGATCAGCGAGTAGCAGCCAGCGGCCAGCGCAGCATGCTGGCTGGTAGCCGGCGGCCGGAAGCCTCGGCGGTTTCCCTCAGGATCAAAACCACCGCGGTTACGCTCTCCGCATATGTCCGTTGATCTTCACGCTCACAGCAACCGTTCGGACGGGTCAGACGAACCGGCCGATCTGGTCGGGAAAGCGGCCGCCAAGAAGCTCACGGCGGTTGCGCTCACGGATCACGACACACTGGAAGGCATCGACGAGGCCAGGAGGGCAGCGGAAACACTTTCCATGGAGCTCATCCCCGGGGTTGAGATCTCCTGCGAATGGGCTCAAGGCACCATGCATGTCGTCGTGCTCTTTGTTGAATCGGGCCCCGGACCTCTCCAAGACCGCCTCGCGGAGCTGCAGGCGAGCCGTTCCCAACGGAACTACAAAATCACCGACCGCCTGCGCCGGTTGGGGATCGATATCACGATGGAAGAAGTCATCGACGAGTCCCGAGTCGGAGTAGTAGGAAGACCCCACTTCGCAGCGGTTCTCGTCCGAAAGGGAGTGGTAGCCGACATCCCGACCGCTTTCACCGATTATCTCGGAAACCAGGCTCCCGCCTATGTTCCCCGGTTGCGACTCGAACCCGAGGAGGCCATCAGCCTGGCCCGTGCTTCGGGTGGCGTGCCGATCCTGTCCCATCCGCACACGCTCGGCCACACCTCCGCCAACGAATTCGCGGCCACCTACCGGCGTTTGACGGCCGCCGGGCTGGTCGGAATCGACGCCTACTACGGCGACTACACGCCCGACCAACGAGAAGACCTGGCTGCAACCGCCCGATCATTCGGGCTGATCCCGTCGGGTGGGTCCGACTACCACGGCTCCTACAAAGAAGGACTGGAGCTGGGATCAGGTCGGGGAGATCTCGACGTTCCCGATTCGGTATTGGAAGAACTGCGGAGCGTGCACCAGAAACTGGTCGGTGCCCCGTGAGTCTGCCCGGCGAGGACCCCGGTCAACCGGCCGTACGGATCGGCAAGGCGGCCCTGGTTGTCTCAGCCGGCATCCTCCTCTCCCGGGTGCTTGGCATGCTTCGCAACGTGGCCCTGGCCGGCCTCCTGGGCAACACGGCCGAAGGGGACGCGTTTCAGGCTGCCTTCGTCATCCCCGATGTCCTCTTCTATCTCATGGCCGGCGGTTACCTCACGGTGACCTTCATCCCCATCATGAGCCGCCATATCGTGCGCGGAGACCCCGAGGAGGGACATCGGGCCTTCGCCGCCGTCTTTCGCCCGGTAGCAGCTGCCATGGTGGTGCTCACCGTCCTGGCGATGATCTTTGCCGAATCACTGACCGACCTCGTGTATCCCCGGTTCGACACCATGCAAATCGGCGAAGTCACCCGGCTCACCCGCATCGTGCTACCCGCCCAGGTCTTCTTCGTGCTTGGCTCGTTGTGGATGGCCGTCCAGTACGCCCACCAAAAGTTCGCGATCCCGGCCGTAGCGCCGGTTATCTACAACCTCGGCATCATCGCCGGCGGGCTCATCTCCTGGGCGACCGGGACGACGTCGGCAGCGGGCTTTGCCTGGGGTGCCGTCGGGGGAGCGTTTGTCGGCAACTTCGCTCTGCAGTGGTACGGCGCTCGCCGGGTCGGTCTGCGGTGGGTGGGCCGCGTTCCGCTGCGTCATCCTGCTCTTCGTGAGTATCTGCTGCTGGCGATCCCTTTGATGCTTGGCCAGTCCATCGCCGTGCTCGACGAGCAGTTTGTACGACTCTTCGGTCAGCTGACCGAGGAGGGTGGCATTTCAGCCCTCACGTACGCTCGCCGCTTGAACATGTTGCCGGTCGGGGTCATAGCTCAAACGGCCGGAGTTGCCGCCTACCCGTTCCTGGCCCGGCTGGTCGAAGAGGGAAGACTGCAAGAGATGGCAGCGACCGTCACCAAGACTATCCGGTACACCATCTTCATTAGCGCTCCAGCGGTAGCAGCCATTGTTGCCCTCTCTCAACCTGCCGTCCGGGTCGTCTACGAGCGGGGCGAATTCGGATCGCAGGACACCGTCCTCACGGCCACAGCACTGGTGCTGTACGGGCTTTCCATACCTGCCTGGGGCGCTCACCAGATTTATGCCCGGGGTTTCTACGCCCGGCGCCAGATGTGGACTCCGGTCATCATCGGCACTGCCGGGACGGCGGCGGCGGTGGGCGTGTATGGGTGGCTGAGCAGATACGACGAACCCGGTTTCGCGCTGGCGAGCACCTTGGTGATGGTCCTCTACACCGTTGCTCTGGCGATTGCGTGGCACGTCCGGGTCGGCCGGACCGGTGTCGCCGGAATTCTGAGCTCCCTGATGCGAAGCGGGATCGGGGCTGCGGTAGCCGCCCCGATCGCCTGGCTGGTGGTGCATTGGATCTCGGGCGATGGATTACCCGGGTTCTGGGGTTCGCTCGGACTGGTGGCGGTAGGGGCAGCCGTCGTCCTGGTCGTGTATGCGGCCATGGCCCACCTGGTGGACTCACCAGAGTTGGCTGAACTGCGGGGACGGTTGAGATAGTCGTCAGTCGTCAGTCATCAGTCATCAGTTGCCCCCTCCGACCTCGCTGCGCTCGGCCACCTCCCCCGGCTCACGCCGAGGGAGGACGCGCCCGAGCGGACAGGCGACAGCTTCGGGTTGCTTCAACTCGAGCCCTTCTCCGACGCCAGGTTGCCGACCCCGGAGCGCGGCATGTCTCCGAAGGATCAGCGGCGCGGATTCCAGAACATCGCCCTCACCCGCCACCACACGGGTGCGCTGCCCCCTCCGACCGAGCGGACAGGCGACAGCTTCGGGTTGCTTCAACTCGAGCCCTTCTCCGACGCCAGGTTGCCGACCCCGGAGCGCTGCATGTCTCCCCAGGATTTGCGGCGCGGATTCCAGAACATCGCCCTGACCCGCCACCACACGGTGCGCTGGCGCATCCCGAGCTGCTCACCGAGGGAGTACACCAGCAGCTTGGCGGCGTCGCCCGGAGCGTTGTAGTAGCCGAACCGCTCATCCAGGAAGAGCCCGATGAGCGAGTTTCCTGCTCCCAAAACGAGCGAGATCAGAAAGAGAGGAACCGCGATCTCCCAGTTCAGAAACCCCAGGACCACGGACGCCGGTACGACCAGCCAGCCGACGAACTCAACAATGGGTGCCACAAACTCGAAGGCAACGAAAGCAGGCCAGCCGAGCAGCCCGACGATGCCGTAGCGCGGGTTGAATAGCATGCCCTTGTATTGCCAGATGACCTGCATCAGCCCGCGATGCCAGCGCATCCGTTGCCTGCGCAGCACCCGACTCGAGAGAGGGACTTCGGTCCAGGCAACTGCATCCGGGGCATAAACGATGCGGTACGGAATTCGCTTCCGGCGATAGTGGCGATGAAGCCGCATGGTCAGCTCCATATCTTCGCCGAGATGCCCGTGTCGGAAACCACCGACTTCGACTACCGCTTGTTTTTGGAAGATCCCGAACGCACCCGATACGAGAAGGAGTGAGCCAAGCGCCGACCAACCGGGCCGGGCCGATAGGAAGCCGCGGATATACTCGACGACCTGAGCCAGTTCGACGGGGCGACGGGGCAGCGCAACTCTGGTTACCCGTCCGCGTCTGACCTCGCAGCCGTTGAGAGGGCGGACGTTGCCCCCGACGGCAATGGTCCGGGCCCGATCTTCAACGAAGTGCCGGACGGCCCGCAAAAGGCACTCGTCGTCGAGCACCATGTCGGCGTCGGTCGCCATCACATAGGGATACCGAGCGATGTTGATCCCGGCGTTGATGGCGTCGCCCTTGCCACCGTTTTCCTTGTCGACCAGGACGATGGGGAGGGGAAGCCTCGACTTATACACACGAAGGATGACCTCGGTTTCGAGGCTGGGCCGAAACGGAACGTCGATCGGTTCCATGCGGAACTCGTCGATCATCCGCTTGACGGTCTCATCGGAACTGCCGTCGTTGACGACGATGATCTCCTTGCGGGTGTACTTCAGCATGGCCATCGATCGGACCGATTCAGCGATCCCGGCTGCCTCGTTGTAGGCAGGAATGATGATCGAAACGGGTGGCGTTGTGTCGGAGGTCAGCATGTCGTGGAGACGGCCGTACTTCGACGTGAACTGATCCCTCTGGAGCGCGAAAAACGACACGACACTCACGAACAAGAGCTGCACTTCCATCGCGATGAAGTAGACCAGGATCACGTAGTTGAACAGTTCGATGAAGCTCATCCGGCCACCTTCTCGCTCGCCGATTCGTCCTTTAGGTATTCGCCCCTGCCCAACACCACCAGTTGGCGCACGATGTATCTTTCCCGCTCGCCGGCGGACCCGTCCTTGACGGCCTCGACCGCCTTGCGGACCAGACCCATTGCCATAAGCCGCTCGATCGAGGCGTCCCGGGCGAAACGGTCCTCATCGTCAAGACCGCCGATGAGCGCTTCAACACCGCGCGGAATCTCGGAGAGAGCCTGAGCGCTGTTCTGGCGAACCCACCAGTTCTCGTCACGCATCGACTCCCGCAGGCCTTCAATAGCCCTCCCATCCATTTGCCGTCCGAGGGCCGCGGCGGCCTGGGCCCTCACTTCCCACTCGACGTCACACAAGGCCCTGCCCAGGGCGGGAACGCAGGCCAGCGATCCGACGGTCCCCAGCGCCGCGGCCGCGCGAATCCGCAACTCCGTGTCGTCCGATTCGAGGGCCGACAACATCGCCGGTTCGGCCCGCACATCCCCGATGATCCCAAGCACCCTGGCAACCAGAGGAAGGTGAGCGGTCGTAGAAGAGAGGCTCGGGTCGTTGAGGAGGGCATAGCGAGCGAGGTCGGGCACCGCCGTTGAGCCGAACGAAACCAGGGTGTCGCCGATCCGGTTGGCACCCCAATCCGTTTCCCGATGCAAAGCCTCGAGGAGGGGTCGCACGGCCCGGGGGTCCCCGATCTTGGCCAAAGCCCCGGCGGCTTGCCAACGGACCTCATCGACCGGATCTGTGAGGGCTTCAAGCAGGGCGTCCGCGGAAGCCGGATCGGCGAACTCGGCGAGGGCCTTGACCGCCTCCACCCGCGAGTTGCGACGCTTTGAATTTCGCAACTCGGTGACGAAACGTTCAACGATTCCCAACTCCCTGGACAGCCGGAGCAGGTTCTGGCGCTCACCGCCTTGTAAGAACTTCAAGAACTCGAGCAGGGTCTCGAGGAAGACCCCGTCAGGCGACCAGCGCCGGAGCATCTCGAGGGGGTACCCCGAGCGGGTAGCCATTTCGCTGAGCGCCCCGACATAGGACGCTCGGCGAAACTCATCAAAACGTTCCCGCCGATGCCGGACGAGTTTGTAGACGAACAGCGACGACCCGGCGACGGCTGTGATGGCACCGAGGGTGGCGAGGACCGGAAGCATCAGCGCGCTCACGGATCACTCCGACCCGACAGGGAGGACGCGCGCGGGTTGTCGGCCTCACCGGTGGCTTCGGGCACGGCGGGTCGACGCATCCACACATTGGGAGCGCGCTGCATCAATTCCTCCTCCGTCATTGCATCGGCAACAAGCCGGGGCCTATTGATGTGTTCGACGCAGGCGGGAAGTGGGAGGTGGGAGGCCGGAGTGGGAAGGAGGGCGTTTTGCGGTCGACACCGATGCGCGGTGGCGGGAGCGAACCGCCCTCCGTCGACCCCTATTCGGGCTCGGCACCTCCACGAACCGACTTGCTCCCGCTCGCCGGCGGGGGGAGGCAGTTGGAAGCTGGAAGCCCGCCTCTAAGAGTCTGGTTCGAATCCCTGGGATCGCAAATGGACTTTCGCGCGCGCCAGTAACTCGCGGACGCTGAAGGGCTTGCGGATGAAATCGACCGCACCAAGTTCGAGGCAACGCACGATGTCTTCCTCGGCGGTGAGGGCGGACACCATGATCACCGGCATATTCTTGCCGTCGTCGATCCAGCGCTGCAGGACTTCTACCCCTAGCAAGCCCGGCATCACCTGGTCGAGCAAGACGAGGTTGAAATCAGTAGTGAGACCCACTTCGAAGGCTTCGAGACCGTCATACACGGTCGTTATCTGAGCTCCGACTCCCTCGAGGCTGCGGGCGATGAGCAACGAAACGACGCGATCGTCTTCTGCAACAAGGACTTGCGGTTTACTCACGATCGATACCGCGCCCTGGGATTGAGGATGTCGGTTGCTGCACTTGCTACCCGTCTCGAGATTCGGCCACTTCAACGAGCCATTGCACCACAGGGACGTACACCCGATAGAAGAACTCGGTCTCCGGCGATTGCGGGAGAACCCTCATGAGCGTCGGAGAACCGGTCATTCTTCGCAATGGGAACTCAACACTGTTCTCGGAAGCATCAGCGGCCAGGTATAGGGTTTTCTCGGCCCGCACCAGGAACGGCCATTCCGTTGGGATTTCATGCCGCTCCAACCGGGCGCGGCCGGCATCGGTCACGGGGAGGTGCATCCACATGTCGACTCGGGTCTCCGGCATGGTGGCGATGATCTCAAACCAGCCATCCATCCTGGCCTCGACGGACCGCCCGGAGCCGGGCAAGGCTCCTTCGACAACCGGGACCCAGCTCTCCAGATCGTCAGATGAAAGCACCACGACCGAGGCGCCGGTAGGTCCCGGCGCCAGCAAGACGATTCCCCGCCCGGCATGGTCCCAGGTGCCCCCCGCCAGATCGATCAATCGATCAGAAACCTCCGACAGGTCCTCAAACGGGCGCCCGGCCCACCCGGTGCGCTCCACCCCAAACAGCTCCTCAAGTTGTTGCGACGCACGCGAAGGCGTCGGTTCCCCGAGGATGTTGAACTCTCCGTACACGACGGTTCCCTCAGCAGCCCACCCCATCACGGTGTCCGCATCGTTTTCCCCAAACGCGTCGGTGATGCGCCTCGTTCCTTCGTCGGACACTTCCCCCAGATCGTCCAGGTACACACCGTACGCATCCACGAGCATGACCAAATCTGGCGCCTCGGTGGGCCAGGCACCGTGCGGAGCACCACCGGGCGCGGCCCCGATGAACGAATCCTTCGTCGCAAACGGGACTTTCTCATATTCGAGCACTAACCCGAGGGAGGCATGTTCGAGGTAGGAAGCATCCGGCACCGTCTGGTCGTAAACAAGAATGTCGATTTCGGCATCCGAGCCCAGCCACCACACAAGTGCGGCGATGGCCGGCCACAGCAGCAGAGGCATCAGCAGCCCGACCACCACCATCAGGATGCCGAGATGGGTGGCGCGCTCGGTTCGACGTAACTCGGGGCCGATCAAGGGGGTGGTCACATCAGATATTTCGGCCCGATCAAGACTCGCATTGAGGACTCCCGCTATGGCGAGTCGCTTTGGTGCGTTGGGGATAGTCCCCCGGACGGTCCGGGTTGCGATTGGGCCGACACCTCGCCGGGCCGCCCCACACGGGCTCACCCGCCGTGAAGCTTGGCTAATCCGAGGGTGTTCGTAACCTCGCTAGCTCTCCGAATCCCCATTGTCATCGTCGGAGCCCGGGGTGGGTGAGAGACCCTGAAAGGACGTCTTCGGACCGAGTACAACCTGTGGCCGGCCGGACATGGCCCAGGCTCCCGGTGTGGCAGGTTGGCTCGGGATGGCCTCGTCGGTCAGCTCTTCGGTCAGCGCGGCATCGATGGCAGCCATGATCGCCGCCGCCTCGTAAGGTCCGGCACCGCCGATGATCTCGATCTTGGGATGCCTGGGATCACCGACTATTTCAACCTTGGGATCCCCGGGGCCTCCGGTTGTCTCAATCTCGGGTTGTACGTCGCTCATTGCAGCTCCACCAGTTCAACGAGCGTACCGGCCAGAGCCCGGGGATGAACGAAGGCGATGCGATGCCCCCCTCCGCCGATCCGGGGGTGGGGGTCGATCAGCTCAACCTCCTCGGCGACGAGGTGGCGTAATGCGTCATCAATCGAAGGGACCGCATAGGCGATGTGATGGAGCCCTTCGCCGTGCTTGGCCAGGAAGCGGCCCACCGGTGTGTCCGGGCCCAGCGGTCTCAACAACTGCACATTTGAGGCGCCGATCGGAAGCATGGCCTCCTCGACCCCCTGTTCCTCAATGACCTCCCGGTATTCGGCGCGCACGTGATACTGCCGCTCGTACTCGGCGAGGGCCGCGTCGAGATCGCGAACCGCGATGGCGACATGATCGATGTTGACCAACCTCATGCGGGCAGGCTACCCGGGTTGGCTCGGTGGGTAGTCTCCTGACAGGAGAGGAGTGAGCCATGGGTGCTGTTATCACCGGAATCGCCAGAACGCCGCTCGGGAAGTTTGGGGGTGGCCTCGCCCCGTTGCGCGCAGTCGAATTGGGAAGCGCGGCCATCCAAGGGGCCCTCCAACGATCGCAGCTCGACCCCGCCCGGATCGATGAAGTGATTTTCGGGCAGGTGCTCCAGGCAGGTGAGGGACAGATCACTGCCCGCCAGGCGGCCGTGCGGGCCGGGGTACCCATGACGGTACCGTCCACAACGGTCAACAAAGTCTGTCTGTCGGGCATGACCGCCATCGCCATGGCCGACCGCTCCGTACGACTTGGTGAGGCGTCATTTGTCGTGGCCGGGGGCATGGAAAGCATGAGCAATGCCCCCTACCTGACGCCGAGTACCCGCTGGGGAGCGAGGATGGGCGATGTCCAATTGATCGACGTCATGCTGCACGACGGCCTGTGGTGCTCGTTCGATCACTGCGCGATGGGTGAATCATCCGACTTGAAGAACGCCCAGCTGGGCATATCCCGCCGGCAGCAGGATACCTGGGCAGCAGAAAGCCACCGCCGCGCCTCGCAGGCGGTCCAAACGGGTGTCTTCCAGGAGGAAATCGTCACGGTGCAGGTGCCCCAACGGAAGGGAGACCCGGTAGCGGTCGAGCTCGACGAGGGTATCCGGCCGGATACGACCGTCGAGAGCTTGAGCAAACTACGGTCCGCGTTCACCGCGGAAGGAACGACCACCGCCGCCAACGCGTCCCAGATATCGGACGGCGCGGCGGCCGTCATCGTGGCTGATCGCGCCGCCGCGAAAGCCGCCGGGCTTCCGATCCTGGCGGAGATCATCGCCTACGGACAGATTGGTGGTCCCGACGCCACCTTGCAGGAACGGCCTGCCGAGGCGCTCGGCGTGGCGCTAAAGAAGGCGGGGATGTCCGCCGGGGATCTCGACCTCGTAGAAATCAACGAGGCGTTCGCGTCCGTGGCATTGTGGTCGGCCCAGATGCTCGACCTCGGCCACGACAAGGTAAACGTCAATGGTGGCGCGATTGCCCTCGGTCATCCGATCGGAGCGACGGGCGCTCGCCTGATCGTTACGCTGGTCAATGAACTGAGACGACGTGGGGGCGGCATCGGCGGCGCCTCGCTGTGCGGGGGCGGGGGTCAAGGGGACGCACTCATCATCAAAGTGGAGGTGTGAATGGCCGAGCTACCGGAACGCAATCTTGCCCTGGAACTCGTACGAGTCACGGAAGCGGCCGCCATGGCTGCCGCCCGCTGGCAGGGACGAGGCGACAAGGAAGGCGTCGATCAAGCTGCCGTTGATGGAATGAGATCCATCATGGCCACCGTCGAGATGGACGGGATCATCGTCATCGGTGAGGGCGAAAAGGACGAAGCGCCGATGTTGTACAACGGCGAAAAGGTCGGAAACGGAAAAGGCATAGCGGTCGATGTGGCCGTTGATCCCGTGGACGGCACCACGCTCACGGCCGATGGCATGCCGGGCGCCCTGGCCGTTATCGGCCTGGCCGAGCGCGGCTCCATGTATGCACCGGGAAGCCTCGTCTACATGGACAAGATTGCGGTTGGACCCGAGGCAGCCGGCATGGTCGACCTGGAGGCGCCGGTCGAGCGTAACCTGACCAGAGTCGCCAAAGCACTCAAAAAAGACATCAACGACCTGACGGCCATCATCCTGGACCGGCCTCGCAACCGTGACTACATCCAGGCCGTCCGGGAAGCCGGGGCCCGGATCCGGTTGATTCGAGATGGCGACGTCTCGGGAGCCATCTCCACCGTCCGGGAGGAAACCGGTATCGACATCCTGCTGGGCATCGGAGGGTCGCCAGAAGCCGTCATCGCTGCATCGGCTCTGTTGTGCATGGGTGGTGAGATCCAGTGCAAGCTTTGGCCGAGGGACGAGAGCGAGCGTCAGTACGCCCTCGAGAACGATCTCGATCTCGATCAGATCCTCACGACCAGAGATCTCGTCGATTCCGACAATGTGTTCTTCGCGGCGACCGGGGTCACCGACGGCGAATTGCTCGACGGGGTCGATTATTACGCCAACGGCGCCCGGACGCATTCGGTGGTCATGCGCTCCCGAACCGGATCGATCAGGTTCATCGATACCCACCACGACCTGCGCAAGCTCAAGGTGCTGAGCGCTGTGGAATACGGATAGTCGAGCTTCGCTCACAGCTTTCCGCTCTTTGCTTTCCGGGTGGCGGACGGCGGCCTAGCTCCAACCTCTCTCCCTCACATTGCTCCTCCGACCTCGAGGGCTTCCATCAGTGAGTCCGCCACCGGAACTCCGGCGGCGGCAAGCTGCCCGGCCGGAAAGGCACCTCCGTCGTACAGCACGCATTTGAGGCCAAGAGCCAGGGCGGCATCCGCGTCATCGAGCGCATCGCCGATAACGAGCACCTCGACAGGATCCAGCCGGCACGTGAGGTCGTGCTCCACGGCCTGCACATGCTCCTCCAGGTACGCCTGCTTGCGATCGCCGGGCGTACCCCGCAAACCGTCGATGCGAACCAAGAACTCGCCCAGACCGAAACGGTCGACTTGCGGGACCAGTTCATCGTGCCAGTACATCGACAAAAGGGACTGGCTCAGCCCGGCCCGGTCAGCGAAAACGATCGCGTCCATCGCGTCGCCGGCCAATGGAGCCGATTCCACCCGGCGGCGGTAGGAATCGTGGAACGCCAGATCAAATGCCAACCACTCCGACTCCTCGATCACCCGGCCGAGGAGACGCTCGTAAAAACGGAGTACGGGGCGCGTGTACTGCGCCCCGTACTCTTCAATGGTGATAGGCCGACGACCAATGGTCGCCAACGTATCGTTGACGGCCGCCACGACGACTGCGAGGTCGTCGAGCAGCGTTCCATTCCAATCCCAAACGATGTGACGCATCGTTTGGGACACTAGGACACCGATTCCAAGGAGGCGGCCCGGCATCAACCAGGCCGCCCCGGAAATGGTGTTCGTCGGTTACTTACTCGGCGACGCGGTCCTTCAGGCCCTTGGCCGGACGGAACTTCGCGTGCTTCTTGGCTGCGATATGGATCGCGGCACCGGTGGCCGGGTTACGGCCCATCCGGGCCTTGCTCCTGCTGGTGTAAAAGGTGCCAAAGCCTGAAACACGCACTTCGCGGTCGGCATCAAGCTCGACAGCGATAATGCCCTTGCCGGAGTCGCTGCTGAAGATCGCATCGATCACATCCGCGGCCTTGGCCTTGGACAGATCTGTCTTCTTCGCCAGCTTCTCCGCCATCTCGGTTTTGTTCACTCCGCCTCCCCTCATCTCTGCGGCCGGCGTTTCCGGCTTTCGCTTGGAACCGCCATAACGCGGTGTCAGATCAAAACTACAAGGTTTACCGACGTTTTTCGAGGATCTACCGCGCTGGAGGGCCGTCAAAACCGTCATCGACGCTCCGGCCCAGGCGGGCGAAGCGCCTGTCATAGCGGTCGGCGAGCGAGCTCCACCCGTACCTCGACATGGCAGTAGCGAGCTCCGGCGCCATCGAGCGAACCTCTGACCGGTGGGTGATCGCCCATCGAAGGCGGTCGATCAGGCCCTCGTCGTCGTCGTACAGGCAATGCTGGTGGTAGTCGTTCGGGATCAATCCGGGGTAAGAGAGCCTGCGAGGAAGGAGCGGAAATGCACCGGCGGCAATCGCCTCAACCACCGCGACACCAAAGAACTCGTGGTGCGCTGTGCTGACCACAACATCGGATCGAGAAAGCAGTTCAATGTAGCGGGCTGGGGGCGAAAACCCTTGATGGAGCAAGCGATTTCCCAACCGCTGCTCTGCATCGACGAACTCCGCCGGCGTGTTGCGGAAGTTCTCCCCGGCGAGGATCACCTGGAATTCGAGCCCCTCATCGATGAGTGCGTAGAGGGCTTGAAAGAACGTTTCCGGGTTCTTGTCGTACTCCCACCGCTGGTTCCAGAGGACGACCAATGGACCGTCCGGCTCGGGCCGTCCGACGAGCCGCTCCAGATCGATTCCCACCGGCAGGACTTCTGAGCGAGCCCGGACGGTTGGGATCGCGTCAACATGGGTGAAGTCAGGCAAGCTTCCCAGCAAGCCGGGCAGAATCGAGAAGAACTCCTCCAGGTGGTACTGGGAGTTGAACAAAACAAGGTCAGAAGCCGCCGCGCTCAGCCAGTTGGTGAAACCGTACGAATGATCGATATTCGTTCCGGGTGGCGGCGGATAGGTGATCTGGTTCTCGTGCATGTAGAGGGCGACGGCCGGTTGCCCGATGCAGTGCCGGGTGAGCCCGAGGAAGGTCGGCAGGTCGAGCATGTCTGAGGTGAGGACCAGGTCGGGACGCCCCCGCTCGGCAACGAGCTCTTCAGCTTGACCCGCCAGAGTGAACGCGGCGCCCCGCATGCGCCACTTCCAGAACCGAGCCGGCAGCGTGAGCAGGTCAACCTCATGGGAACTCGCCTCCACATACCCCTCCGCCCAGGCAGCGTGCGACCCGCCGAAGTAGGGCTCAATGAGGAGAATGCGCATCAGGGCTGTTCGATGTTACGTTGTGTGTCACGCTCGACTCCAAACGATGCGTACTTTGTACTTTGTACTTCGTATTGCGTCCTAGGGATGATTGCTGAGTAGGAAGAACGAGACACGAAGTACGGCGAGCGAAGCTCGCCTTAAAGCTTCTTCCTGAACACCCGGTGGTTCTTGTGCGGTACACCGCCGATTTTCACCAGGTCGCTGCGCATCTTGGAGGCCGACTCGGCGATCTGCGTGATTTCGTAACGCTTGAATCCCGCCGCCTTGAACGTCCTGACAATCTCGGAGTAGAGCAAGGCGTTTCCGCCGCGCTTCTGGAACTCGGGCAAGATTCCGATGCCATTGGCGACCACCCAGTCTTTGGTGCGCATCGCCCGAAGCAGATGCACTACGCCAAACGGGAACAACCTTCCTCCGGTCTTTTGCATCCCACCCGAAATGTCCGGGAAGGCGAGAAGGAAGCCAACGATCCGCTCCCCCTGGGTGATGAGCTTGATGAGATCGGGACGGACGACCAACATGATGGTGGCGACAATGAAATCGACCTCGGCGTCGCTGAGCGGTACGTACTCCCAGTTGTCCACAAACGAGTTGTTGTACGCCCGAGCGATGCGCTCTGCCCACTCCCGGATCTCCTTCTTGGAGGAGAACTCCTTCATGGTCAACCCGCCGCGTTCCTTGGTCCGGGCGGCCACCGTCTCGATCCGTTCGTCCAGTTCCCAGGTCGATCCATCGAGGATATGCGAGATGAAGTCGACTTCCTTCTTGAAGCCGGCCCGGGTGGCCATATCGATGTAGTACGGAGGGTTGTAGCTGAGCATGGTCATCGTTTGTCGGTGCTCAAAACCCTTTTCGAGGAACCCATAGGCATCGAACGGACCGAAGCCCTTGGGGCCGACGACGGCGTTCAACCCGCGTTTCGCGGCCCAATCGAAAGCAGTGGAGAACAGGGCCTGCGCTGCCTCTGGATCGTCAACGCATTCGAAGAGATAGAACTGGCCTTCCCGGGTTTTGTGGTACTCGTTGTACCGGGTGTTCTCGAGAGCGGCGATCCGACCGACGTCATGCCCATCGCGAACCGCAATGAAGAAATCGGCCTGTGAGTGCTCGTAGTAGGGGTGCTTGCGAGGATTGAGCATGGCGTTCATGTCAAGGCGCATCGGGGGAACCCAATTGGGATAGTCGGCGTAGAGCCGATACGCAATGTCCACAAATCGCCGCACTTGAGCGCGCCGCGAGAGGTCCACTTTCTCGATCTTCAGCATGACCACTCCGCCGTTGGACGTGTCATTCTCCCACCTTCGCCAATTGTCTCGCTTCCAGAGTCGTTGAAACCAGGAACAAAATGATGAGGGCTACCCCGAGACCACCGATGGCGAAGTCGTAGATGCTGACCTCACCAAACCAGAGCGAAACCATGCGTTGCCCCACAAAGAAAAGCACGGCGTTGAAAAGAATGATGATCACCCGCACCTCGGTAGGGCCCAGTCGCCCGTACGAGATCCGGAATTCGCCGGTGACGTAGGTCCGGACGTACACGAGGACCGACATCAGGAGGTATCCGATGAGGGCAACCGCGGCTACCTCGAATGACACATAGGGCGACAATCCGAGCCCGAATACAATCAACGTTTCGCTCACGGAATCCATCGTGTGGTCTATGAAGAACCCGAATTTAGGCCGCTCGATGTTGCGATAACGAGCCAGGGTGCCATCGAGGCTGTCTCCGAACCAATTCACGACCAGGCCCAGGCTGGCCAGCCAGAGGAAGACGGCCGCAGAGGAACTTGCCCAGTAGCCGATAAACGTGATCAGTGAACCAACAATGCCGATTCCGGTCAGCACGTCCGGCGTTACCCGAGCCGGCATATGCTCGGCCAGCCACTGGAGGGCCGGACGCTCCAGCGGGCCGAGGAGGATGTCGTTGACTCGTTCGTGCGGTTTTGGTTCGCTCATCGTCTCTGCCCAGACCCGTCGTCGAAAAGATTCGAGCGTTCGGTCAGCGTGCTCTTGGGCCAGAGCGGATAGAACATCAACCACTGATCAGGGTTGGCCCGGATGGCCTCCTCGGCTTGTCCAAGAATCAGGGAGGTGACGTAGTCGACGTCTCCCGGTGGGTCGGCGCAGTCGATCGGCTCGTTGAAGCGAATCTCGTAACGGCCGTCCGGCGTCCGAACAACCCAGACGAAGAAGAGCAGAGCGCCGGTCGCAAACGCCATTGTCGCGTAGCCGTTCCACAGCCGCGTCGGCCGGTTGAATAAGACGACCTTGCTGGCCTTGCGGCCGGGCGGGACCGGGCGATCGACGGCGGTAAACACGATCCCGGCCGACTCGAGCCGGGACGTAGCCTCCGCCAGGGCCTCCCTTGAGCCAGGCGTTATGACCAGCCCGTGGTCGGAGCGCAGATCGTTGACCAGTCGATAACCGGCCGGGGGCGCCGCATACGAGATCACCTGGACTTCAAAGTCCGTTACGGTGAAAGCAACCCCGGCCAGATCGAGTGCCCCGAGATGGGCCGAGACGGCCATCATGCCGCGCCCTTCGGCCTTCTTTTGCTCGAACATGTCGAGGAGCTCGGAGGGGAGATGCACGAGCTCGCCCAGCGCTTCCCGGCCGTGCGCAACCTTGTGAAAGAACTCGAAGCCGGCGATGCCTGCGTGATACAGCACCTTGGCGACGTGTTTGTTCAGAGCCGGATCGTCTTCTGACGTATCGAGGACAACCGCCAGGTTGGATTTGACCGCGGACACCATGCTTGATTTTCGCCGCCGGGCCGACAGTCGTGCAATGACGGTGATACCCGCCGCAGCAAGACCGGGGGGAACCACTTTTCCGAGCCAGAGCGCCGTCCGAAGACCCCTATCCGTGTTGAGGTATTCCTGGAGGCGGCTCACTACAAGCCTCCCTCGGTTGGACCTATGCTACGGCCCTTCCACGCCATCTACATTTCCTGCCTGCCGACCAGGGCCCGCCCAAGAGTGAGCTCATCGGCGTAGTCGAGATCGCCTCCGACGGGCAGGCCGCTGGCCAATCGCGTCACGCGAACACCAAGAGGCTTCAGCTCGCGAGCGATGTACATGGCGGTAGCGTCGCCCTCAACAGTCGGGTTCGTCGCCAGGATCAGCTCTTTGATGCCCTCATTCGGAACCCGCTCTTGCAACTCTGCGAAGTGGAGCTGGCTGGGGCCGACCCCTCCGATAGGAGATAGCGCCCCACCCAGTACGTGGTATCGCCCCCGGAACTCTTGCGTCTTCTCCACCACGACGATGTCCTGCGCGCGCTCGACCACGCACACCACGGTCGGATCGCGGCGCAGGTCGCGACAAATCGAGCATTCCTCGGTCCCGGTCACGTTGAAACACCGGGCACAGGTCTTCACCTGCTCCCGCATGTCGATGATGGCCTGTGCGAGCCGGCGTGCGTCGGCCTGTTCGACGACGAGCAAATGGAACGCCAGCCGCTGGGCCGACTTGCGCCCAACACCCGGTAGGCGTGAGAGTTCGTCGATGAGCCGCTGAACCGGGCCTTCGAACATCAGCCCAACAACCCGCCCAGGTCCAGTCCCCCTGCGATGCCGCCCATGCCCGCCTGTGACGCCTCGTTGGCAGCGGCGAGCGCCTGGTTGGTGGCGGCAACGATCAGGTCGCCCAACATCTCCGCATCTTCAGGGTCGATAACCTCCGGGGCGATCTCAACCGATACCAGCGAGCCGCTCCCCGTCACCGTGGCCGTCACGACACCACCGCCGGCGGTGCCCACAAAGGTCTGGGTTGCCAACTGCTCCTGGTGCGCTGTCATCTGTTCTTGCATCTGCTGCGCCTGCTCCATCAGCTTGCGCAGGTCCTGTGGTCGCATTCCCATGGCGGCAAGAGTATCAGGGATGTAGTTTCTCGTTCTTCGTTCTTCGTTTCTCGTGTTCTTGCTTGATTTCCAGTTTCCAGTTTCCAGTTCCAGTTAGCGAGGTGTGGTCTGCCTGCACCGGCCACTCCTGAGCGTCTGCGGGAGGCTGGTGGCCGGCGACTGGCCACCAGCAGCCGGCTGCTTCAGTTCTCGTCGACGATCTCCTCTACCACCTGGCCACCCAGCAGACCCTCGACGAGAGCATCCGGATCGGTGGGACCCGATGGGGCTTCCAGCAGCTCATGCTTATCCGGCAGCGTCTCCATTTCGTCCGAAGAAACGGACACCCCTTCGTCGCTTTGGCTTCCTGATCGAAACTGAATCTGAATCGATCCTCCCAGCAGCTCGGCGGCGTGTGCCTCGACAACCTCCTTGACCAGGTCATCGGACTGGAGTTGCTCGAGGTGAAAGGAGAGGTGGTCCGGCAGGAGCAGCGTAACGGTCAACCCTTGCACGCTGCCGGGGCTGGCCTCTCGAAACAACGCCTGGCGGCGCGGACCGAGGTCATCGCGAACCCCGGCAACCAGCGCCGGCCAAACCGATTCGAATTGGCCGAGAGTGAGATCGCCGATCAATGCCATACCGGGAACGTCTGATTGAGGTTCGGACGTCTCGAGCTCCGCCGGTTCTGAGGGCGGTGGCTCGTCGGGAATATTCTGCTCGTCGGACGGCCAGGGCCCATCGGAGAGTCCGGTCTGGGATTGACCCTCTGCAGCGGCAGAAGCAGCTGGGCGAGTTGCCGGTTTGGCCGCACCAACTTCGCCGGCGGCCGCGTCGCCTCCAACCGACGTCGCAGGTTTGACAACCGCGGGGACTCCCGCCCCCAAGCGTCTCACCCGCTGTTCCACGTGCTCGAGCCGTGCCGCCATCGAGGCAAGGTCGCCTGCAGTTTCTGGTCGAGTGAGCTTCAGCAGCGTGATCTCCACCATCAATCGTTCCTCGCGCCCCTCCCGAAGCCGCAACAGAGCTTCGGCGAGATGATCGACGGTTCGCAGCACATCGGGAGCAGGTAGCTCCTTCGAAACCCTCACCCACTCCTCGAGCACATCCGCAGAATCGTCCGCCACCTCAGCAAGGTTGGGGGCGTAATGGGCCAGGAACACGCCTCGAAAGAACGCTATGCCTTCGCTAACGAACCGACGCAGGTCGACGCCTTCCGCGGAGAGCGAAGCAACCATTTCGATGGCCGCCCGGGCGTCTTGGCGGACAACTGCCCGGGCCAACTGGGCGTAGACCTCAGAATCGGCGAGACCAAGGGCACGGTTGACACCCCGCACCTCGACCGATCCATCACCGAGAGCAGCTACCTGTTCGAGCAGGCTCAGGGCGTCTCGCACCGATCCTCGGGCATGCCGAGCAACGGCGGTAAGGGCAGCAGGCTCCACCTCGTACTCCTCCTCACTGCTGATCCTGGTCAGATACCCGGCCAGCAGCTCCACTGCGACGTTGTGGAAGTCGAACCTTTGGCTTCGGCTGCGGATGGTGTCGAGCAGCTTGTAGGGCTCGGTGGTGGCAAGAACGAAGTGGACATGCGGCGGTGGCTCTTCGAGTGTCTTGAGGAGCGCGTTGCCTGCCGCCTTCGACAGCATGTGAGCTTCGTCGAGGATGAATATGCGCTTCGCTCCGCCCACCGAGGCAACGGTGGTCACACTCACCCGAATATCGCGGATATCGTCGACGGAGTTATGCGAGGCGGCATCGAGTTCGATGACATCAAGAGAAGAGCCCTCGGTCACCGCAACGCAAGAATTGCAGGTGTTGCAAGGTTCGCCGTTCTCACCAAGGTTGGTGCAGTTCAGAGCTTTGGCGAGGATTCTGGCCGTGGTGGTCTTGCCGGTTCCGCGCGGGCCTGCCAGGAGATAGGCGTGGGCAACTCTGTTCTCCTGAACCTCGCGCGCCAGAGTCTCGGTCACATGGCTCTGGCCGATGATGTCCGCGAACCGCTGCGGGCGATACTTCCGATACAGCGCCTGGTACTCCACGCCGGCGATGGTAGCGGGGGGACCCGACAGCGGCGCAGAGCGCCACTGTCTTGAGTTCTCGTTTCTCGTTTTCGGTTCTTCGCGTCCTCGGCGTGAGACGGGGGAGGTGGCCGAGCGGAGCGAGGTCGGAGGGGGCAATTCTTCGGCGGGAAGACCTACGTTGTTGGGAACCGGCCCCGCCCCTCCTCCGCTTTGCCTCGGGTCCCCCCCCCCCCCCCCCCCCCCCCCCCCCCCCCCCAGCCGGCTCCGCCTGCGTCTAAGGGGGGAGACGCACGAGGAACCAGGAACGAAGAACCAAGAACTACTCAGTTCCCCCACTAAACCGCCGATGACCCACAATGGGGATTCGTCCTGCCAGGATGCCAGTATCTCTGGCCGCGAACCGACGACGGATTGACAAATGACTGAGAACTGAGAACTGATGACTGATAACTCTCACCCGTCCGTTTGGGCCAAGGGGCTCGTTCGCCGGTTTGGCACCAAGGTGGCCGTTGACGGGGTTGACCTGTCAATCGGTCGCGGCGAGTTTTACGGACTGCTCGGACCAAACGGTGCCGGTAAGACAACCACGATCAAGATGATCGTTGGCTTGTTGCGTCCCACGGCAGGCACCGCCGGCATCAACTCACTCAACACCTGGCGGCAACCGCTCGAAGTAAAGCGCAAGATCGGTGTACTTCCCGAGGAATTCAACCTGTATGAGCGGCTGACCGGCGCCGAACTGCTCGACTTCACTTCGGCGATCCACCGCCTTCCCAGAGAAGCCGCTGTGCAACGACGTCGCGAGTTGCTGAAACTCCTCGATCTGGAGGACGCCGCATCCGACCTGGTTGCCGACTACTCGCGAGGCATGCGCAAGAAACTGGCGTTAGCTGCTGCCGTCATCCACGCGCCGCCGGTCCTGTTCCTCGACGAACCATTCGAGGGGGTCGACGCTGTGAGCGCTCGATTGATCCGCGGTTTACTCCAGCAGTACACCGCCCGGGGGGCAACGATAGTTTTCTCCTCACACGTCATGGACCTGGTCGAACGTTTGTGTACCCGGATTGGCATCATGGTGCACGGCAAACTGGTAGTGGAAGCGACACCCGCTGAATTGCGACAACAGTACGGAGTGGCGTCGGTCGAGGATGCCTTCCTGGAAGTGGTCGGAGCCGGCGACATGGGCGAGGGATTGGAATGGTTGGGCGCCTCGTCTGGCTGAAATGGCGGTTACTGGTCAACGGCGTGCGAGCCGACCGCCAGCGCGCCTTTGGTCTTCCCATAGTCACGATCGGAGTGGCTGCGATCGGGTTTTGGCTGGCCGCCCGCTATGGAAAAACCGCGGGCGAGATGCCCGCCAAAGCTGCGGGCGATTTCACACTATGGGTGATGTTATTGGCCTGGCTGACCTGGACCACCCTCCCGGTCCTGCTTTTTCCGCTCGACGAGACTCTCGATCCGGCGCGGTTTTCGCTCGCTCCCATGAGCCGTAGCCAGCTGATGGCCGGGTTGACCGCCGCGGGGCTGGTGACTCCGACGATCGTGGTCCCCGTCCTTGTGCTGGCGACCAACGTCGGTGTGTTCTCAGGTCCGCTCACCGCCTTGATGGCACTCCTCGCCGGCGCTCTGATTCTGCTTCATCTGATAGTCGGAGGCCAGACTTTCACGGCATTGGTATCTCTGGTTCTCCGCAGCCGGCGTGGTCGTGATCTAGCAGTCGTTATTGTCTCCTCTCTTGGCTTGCTGGGATTCGCGCTCCAGCAGACCATCGCCACAGCGATTGGCGAATACGGACTGGCAGGAGCCGTTGACGTCTACTCGCTCTCTTCCTGGTGGTGGGCACTACCTCCGGTAGCTGCCCAACAGGCAGTGGTAGCCGCAGCCGCCGGATCATGGGGACAGGCCTTTCTGGCACTGGCCGTATCCGCGGGTTGGCTCCTGGCAATCATCTCGGTTTGGAACCGGTTGCTGCTCCGTCTGGTAACCACCCCGGAGTCGAGCCCCCTGCGCAGCAACAAACGAGTACGCCCAACCCTCGCCGACCGGCCCGGCTGGTCCACGACGTTGATTGTCGCCCGGAAGGAACTTCTCTTCTATGTGCGGGACCCGCGGCTGCGCATGGTATGGACCGGAGCCGTCATCTTCCTGGGAGTGATCGTCGCCACCCTGTTGATCGGGACAACCCAATTGAGCGACATCCAACGCGCCGGGTGGTTGCCGCTGATCGGGCCGATGGTAGTGATTTTCATCGGCCTTCCGGTAGCCCTCAATCAGTTTGGATGGGAACGCAATGCGGCGTCTTTCCTTTTCGCTCTGCCGGTAGCACCCCGAACGCTTCTCACTGGGAAGAACCTCGCCGCCGGAACTGCGCTGTTCGCGGAGACACTCACGTTGTCGATCATCCTCGCCTGGGTGAGCGGCGGGTGGGAGACGTTGCCGATGGTGCCGCCGCTGGCCCTCACCGCCATCGGCTGTCAGCTCGCCATAGGGAACATCGTGTCCGTCCTGGCACCACTCCGCCTGCCCGACATGGGTACCGACCTCTTCGCCCAGGCGACCGAACAGGGTTGCCTGGCTATCACCGCCCAGATGGCTTCTTTCTTCGTCATCGGGCTCCTGATGACTCCCCCGGCTGCCGCTTACGTGCTGGTCGTCGAGTTCGGTCGAAACCTCAACCCGGTCGTCGTATCAGTGGCGTCCCTCGCCTACGGTGCCATCATCTATTCGATCGGGCTGTGGATCGGCGCCCGGGTGCTACGGAAGCGGATTCCTGAGATGGTGGCGATGGTGCAAACGGTGTGAAAGCGAGCTTCGCTCGCCTTCAAACGTACTTTGTACTTTGTACTTCGTATGGAACGGACTCGTGGGTTATACGAGGTACGACTTACGAAATACGAGGTACGTCGGATACGTAGAATCCCCCCATGACCGCTACCCGTCCGTCAGCGACATAGCCACTCTCGCCCCTCCACCTCTAACAATCTTGGTAGCGGTACGAAGTACGAAATACAAGGTACGTCGGATACGTAGTATCCGACTATGACCTCTCTCCGCCTCGGTATCGATCTCGATGGGGTGGTCGCCGACTTCGTGGCCGGCTGGATCAGCCGCTACAACCAGGAGTTCGAGGCCGACCTCACTCCCGCCTCCGTACAAACCTGGGACGGTTTGCACACGCTCACCCACTTCCGGAACAGCGACGAATTCTGGAAGTGGGCCAGCGACCATGGGGGCGGAAGCGTGTTCCGGCACCTCGAGACCTACGACGGTGCCACTGAAGCTCTTCACGAGCTCGCCATACGCGGCCACGAGATCGTGATCCTCACCCTGAAACCGGACTGGGCCGTACACGACACATTCGCCTGGATTGCCGACCACCGGCTTCCCAGCCGCGAAGTCCACATCCTCTCAGAGAAGTGGAAAGTGTCCTGCGACGTCTACCTCGATGACTCCCCGGGGCAACTGACGCGCTATCTCGAGAAACGCCCGGACAGTCTCATTTGTCGGTTTGTTCGCCCATGGAACGAGCCGATCGAGGGCACGCACGACGTAGCCAGCTGGGCCGAATTCGTGGACATCGTGGAGTCGCAGACGCGGTGTCCCTAGGGCGCAACACCCACCCCGCCGAGGCCAATCGGCCGGGAACGGCAGCTCGATTCCTACCCTCTTCTACGACCGCCGGCCCGTCCCGCCAACCATGGGCGACACCGCCGCTCGAGTTCCGTCCATGCGTAGCATCACGTAGATGACGACTGCCCTCACCCCCAACGCCCGAACCGTGCTCGAATCTCGCTATCTGCTGCGCGACGAGGAGGGCCGGCCCGTCGAGACCCCGGAGGACATGTTTCGCCGTGTGGCAACCCATCTGGCTGCGGCCGAAGCCGGCTGGGGCGGCGACACCGAACGTTGGGCGGAGCAGTTCTACCGGGCGATGGTCGACCTGGATTTCCTACCCAACTCCCCGACATTGATGAACGCCGGGCGAGAGCTCGGTCAGCTGGCCGCCTGCTTCGTGCTTCCAGTGGATGACTCACTCGACTCGATCTTCGACACCCTGAAGCTGGCCGCAAAGATCCACCAATCTGGCGGCGGAACCGGCTTCTCTTTCTCGCGCCTCCGTCCGCGTGGAGATATCGTGAAAACGACGATGGGCGTGTCGTCGGGACCCCTGTCGTTCCTGGAGGTGTACGACGCGGCGACCGAACACATCAAGCAAGGCTCCTTCAGACGGGGCGCCAACATGGGCATCCTCGACGTCACTCACCCGGACGTGCTCGAGTTCATCGATGCCAAGCGGAGTGGGGGAATCACCAACTTCAATATGTCGGTTGGGGTGACGGAAAGCTGGATGGAGAAGGCGGCGGTGGGGGAAATGTACGATCTCGTCAACCCCCGAACCGGTGACCCGGCCGGTTCGCTATCAGCCGGCGAGGTATTCGACCGAATGATCGAAGCGGCCTGGGCGACCGGCGATCCCGGGATCGTGTTCCTCGACCGAATCAACGAGGCCCGCACCAATCCCACGCCCGCCTTGGGCTGGATCGAAGCAACCAACCCGTGCGGCGAGCAGCCCTTGCTCCCCTACGAGGCGTGTGTGTTGGGGTCGATCAACCTCGGCCACTTCGCCGCCGGGGGTACAGCCGACCTCGAGCGCCTCGGGGAGGTAGTGGACCTGGCTGTCCGCTTCCTCGACGACGCAGTCGAGAGGACTCGTTATCCGATCCCCGAAATCGAGCGTCTCCATAGGGAGGGGAATCGAAAGATAGGGTTAGGAGTGATGGGCTGGGCCGATCTCCTGGTCCAAGTCGGCCTCGCCTACGACTCGCAGGAGGCGGTGGCTCTGGCGGAAGAGGTGATGGGTTTCGTTCAAGTTCGCGCCGATGCGGCCTCTCAGCAACTCGCCCGCGAGCGCGGCACCTTTCCCAACTGGGAAAACTCGGTATACGGACCGAAGGGCTGGAACCGCCCGATGCGCAACGCTACGCGAAGCACCGTCGCCCCAACCGGAACCATCTCCATCCTCGCCGCATGCTCCTCTGGCATCGAGCCGCTGTTCGCGGTGGTGTTCCACCGAAAGGTTCTGGACGGAAAGATCCTGCTGGACGTAAACCCCGACTTCAGACGGCTGGCCGAAGCCGAGGGAATCTGGTCACCGGACCTAGCCGAGGCAATCGCCGCGCAGGGAGGGGTGCGAGGCCTCGCCTTGGTGCCAGACGAGCTACAGCGCCGATTTCCTACTGCCCACGATGTCGATCCCGAATGGCACGTGCGCCACCAGGCGGCCTTCCAAAAGCATGTTGACAATGCTGTCTCCAAGACCATCAACCTGCCGCGGGACGCCACTCCTCGAGACGTTCGAAGGGTCTACCTGCTCGCATGGAAGCTGGGCTGTAAGGGGATCACCGTATACAGGGACGGATCAAAGACCTGGCAGGTCCTCAACCGGGGAAGACCATCCGGTACCGACCTCGGGACAACGGAGGGATCAGCACCCTGGGCGGGAGAGGACCGGGAGGCACGGCCGCCGAACCGCGGGCAGAGCCTACTGGAGGTCTGCCCGGTGTGCGGTCAGGCGTCTTTCGAGTTCGCGGAAGCATGCGGCAAATGCCACTCCTGCGGCCATTCCACATGTTGAGGTCCGAATTGAGCATGTTTCTGAGGAAGAGCAAGAGTTCGTTGATGGAGTCCGAGATCACTCCCGGAGAATCGCCCCGCCTCCCTCGATAGCCGGGGAAACCCGGCCGGCCAGCCGACCGGAGTCGCCGGCTTGACCCAGGACCGGATGGAACGTGAATTGCTGT
This sequence comes from Acidimicrobiia bacterium, assembly GCA_029863625.1. Classification (GTDB taxonomy): domain Bacteria; phylum Actinomycetota; class Acidimicrobiia; order Spongiisociales; family UBA4744; genus UBA4744. Next base: position 45,003 of record JAOTUY010000007.1, on the reverse strand, counting down.
CGAGGCGGCAACCTCTCAACGGAGACCCGGCTCCTTTTCGCTCAACAAAGACCTGATCCAGGTCCCGAGTCGGCTGAAAAGGTTCAGGAGACCGAAATCGCCGCTCGGAGGACCGTGCGGCATGCGTCGTCAGCGTCGCGCGTGACTTCCAGGATGCGGCTGAGGACCAGGGGCGACTCGATGCCGGCGGACATCGTCGAAATGAACGTTAAAGCGACGACGCGCATCCCCGCATGGTGCGCTGCCATCACCTCCGGTAGGAACGAGTTCGAGGATACGGAGCATCCGGCCAGTTGGGCCAGCCGGATCTCGGCAGGGGTCTCGAAGCTCGGACCCATCCAGTAGCCGGCGACTCCCGTCGGGAGTGATAGACCCGCTGCTCCAACAGCTTCGCGCACGGCATCAGTCAGGGCGGCGTCGTAGAGATCAGACATGGAAAGAAAGGGCGTCCGCCACCCTCCTCCCTCGCGTTCCTGTGCGAGCGGATTGATTCCCGAGAAATTCACGTGGTCTGTTAGCGCCATGAAGGAGCCAGGCAGAAGGTCGGCACGCATCGACCCGCTGTTGGCAATGTAGAGCAGGACCCGACAGCCCAGGCGAGCCAAGGTCCGTGCAGATATCCCCGACTCCTCCCAGGTGGCGCCGTCGCAGGGGAGGATCTTGGCCTTCATCACGGCTACCCCGCGACCCACGACGGTACCGACGGCTACTTCGTTTACGTGAGATGGGATTCTGCTCGGACGGAATCCTGGGAGATCCGCGAATGGGACCGTCACAGCGTCCTCCACCACATCGGCGCAAGGGGCGAATCCAGTTGCGAGAATCACACCAATTTCCGGACGAACGAGAGTCCTACTCTGGATGATCGCAGCGGCCCTATCTGCGGTCTCTCTGCTGGTCACAAGTCCACCTCGTTATAGTCTTGGTCGTATCTCTAGGAGGCGTTATGCGCGTTTTACGGCGTTGGGGAACCTCCAGGCTAGTTGTCGTATGTGTGGCGCTCGTCCTTATCGCCACAGCGTGTGGAAACGATGATGGAGGCGTGGAAACCACCCTTGCGCCAGCCAACTCAGGAGCCACAGGACCGGTACGCGGGGGGATTCTCGAACTCCTGGCTCTCAATGACCTTGCCACCCTCGACAACAGCCAGGCTGTTTCCAGCATCGACTACAACCTCGTAGCCGGCGCCTTGTTCGAAGGTTTGTATCAGTTCAACAACGCCGGTGAACTCGAGGCAAGGCTGGCGGATGGAATGCCCCAGGTCTCGGCCGACGGACTGGTATACACGTTCAAGCTTCGCGAAGGCGCCATGTTCGCCGGGCCGGACTTCGAGCCTCGCCAAGTCACTGCTGATGATGTGGCGTACGGGCTACTCCGTGCACTTGATCCGAATACTCTCCCGGCACCGTCCTGGGGAGGCGGCTACCTGTTTCCAATCCAAGGTGCCCCGGCGTTTGCCAATGGGGAGATCGACTCAGTCGAAGGTATCGAGGTAGTAGACGACCAAACCTTGCGTATCACCCTCTCCGAGCCGACCACCACTTTCGTGTTCGGGTTGACGATCGCGACCAGCTGGCCGCTGCCCAGGGAGGCCGTCGAAGAGCGGGGTGAGGGCTTCGCCGACCGTCCCGTGGGCGCGGGACCTTTCTTCGTCCAGGAGTGGAACAAGGGAAAGGACATCACAGTGGTCCGCAACCCTGGCTACGTCGATCCCGACCTTCCGTATGTCGATGCCTTGCACATCGATCTCGGTGTTGACGAGAACACTCAGGTGCTGCGGCTGGAGACGGGCGAAGCCGACGCGTCGTTTGAGCAGTTCAATCTGACCCCACCGGCGATCCGACAACTCCGCGGGAACCCGAACATAACGATCCAGCCCACCGTTGGCCCGCGGATCTTCTACCTGGCATTGAACAACTGGGGTATGTTCGAGAACAAGGATCTTCGTTTGGCGGTGGCCCATGCGGCCACCAGGGACTTCGTGGCACAATTTGGGGAGATGGCGGTGCCCTGGAATCAGCTCATGTCCTCCACCTCGGTGCAGTCAGATCCTGATGGAACCCGGATCTACCCCTTTGACGCAGACAAGGCTCGCGAGTACATCGCCTCTGCCGGTTATGACGGCACACCCGTCAGAGTCATCTATGACGTTACCGATCCGTACGCGTCCTCAAATTCAACGGCCCTCAAACAAGATCTGGAGGCAGTCGGTTTCACCGTTGATTTGCAGGGGATGCAGTCCACCGAGTTCTTTGGCGCCCTGGGCGACGTCGACTACGACATCTCGTCTACGTACTGGAGTGCCGACTACCCGGATGCGCAGGATTTCATATCCACCAACTTCGTCTGCTTCCAGGTCGATCCCCCGTGGGGGCTGAACATCTCACGATTCTGCGACGAGAACATCGACGCCGCTTTCGTCGCCACCGAGCGGATGGCGTTCGGTCCCGAGCGCGACGCGGCTTTGCTCGAGGTGCAACAAGCGCTCATCGATGAGGTGGCCGGGTTGCCCATCATGGAGGTGAATCCACCGGTCGTGTGGGGTCCCGGGGTCGGTGAGATAGTCTCCCTCGCCACCTATGCCCCCTTCGATTGGAAGCGCGCCTGGCTAAAGGCTGGGGGAGGATAATCCCTGACCTCATGAAGGATCCGGCAGCCGGGGATCCGCTGCTCGCCATCGATGGGCTTCGGATCGCCGCCCGAGAAGGCGAGATCGTCCGTGCGGCCGACCTCGCCGTTGGCCGCCGCGAAGTCGTGGGTCTGTTCGGCGAGTCCGGCTGCGGCAAAACAACCTTAGGACTGGGCGTGGTCGGTCTTCTCGATCCGGCCTTGCGCGTCACTCAGGGAGAAATTCGGATCGCCGGAAGAGTCACGGTTTCTCCCTCTCTCGACGAGACTTCCGCTCTCCGGGGCGTCCAGATCGGCTTCATCCCTCAGGATCCGTTCTCGTCGTTCAATCCGCTGAGGAGAGTCGGTCCGCAGATCGGACGGGTTCTCCGCCTGCACCACGGAGCCTCACGGCGAGCGACAGAGACGAAGGCACTCGAACTCCTGTCAGCCCTCGGAGTCACAGACCCGCGCGGAGTCGCGGCCAGCTTCCCGCACGAACTCTCGGGTGGCCTTCTTCAACGCGCCGTCATCGCGGCAACTCTCATCGGCGAACCGGAGCTCCTTATCGCCGACGAACCGACCACCGCTCTCGACGTAGTGGTTCAGAACCAGGTGCTTCTCGCCTTTCTTCGCCTGGTCCGAGAATTGGGTACGGCGCTCCTGATCATCACCCACGACCTCGGCGTCTTGGCAGAGACGGCCGATCGGCTTGCTGCCATGTACGCGGGGAGCATCGTGGAGTTTGGCCCGGTCTCGTCGGTCCTAGGCAAACCCAGGCATCCCTACGTAGGGGCCTTGCTCGGCTCAATGGTGCGGCCTTCGCGAAAGCAGCAGCAGCTCTCCGTCATCGACGGACAGCCGCCCTCCCTGCCCGGCTACCTCGAACCGTGTGCCTTTGCTCCCCGGTGCTCGCGTGCACAGCCCCGCTGCTACTCAGAAGAGCCCACGTACAAATGGCCCGCCTCAAGTGGTGCAGCCTGTCACTTTCCTTTGGGCTCCTTTCCTGAAGACCGCGCAAGTCGGGTGACTCAATGACTGCGGAGCGTGCGCTCGAAGCGCAGTCTCCAAGACGGAAACCGAGACCCGGGCTCGTTGCCGGCGGGATACTCCTGGCCGGCCTAGCTGTGATCTCGATCGCGGCTCCTCTCATCGCCCCCTATGACCCGACCTTCGAAAGCGTGGCCGGTCTGGCTCCCGATGGGGGTCCACTCGATCCGGGGGCGACATACCTGCTCGGTACGGATCCCAAGGGTCGCGACCTTCTGTCTCGACTTATTTTTGGGGGCCGGGTGACCTTCTTTGCGTCGTTTGTTGCCGTGGGAGCGGCGACGGTCATCGGCCTGATCATCGGACTTGTAGCTGCTTCGAGCAACCGGCGAATCGGCGGGCTCTTGATGCGAGCGACCGACCTCGGTTTGGCGATTCCCGGACTGCTGCTCGCGGCCGCCATTTCCGCCGTCCTAGGGCGAGGTCTGGTTTCGCTGACCATTGCTCTTACCGCCGTGTTCTGGGCGCCGCTGGCCCGGGTCACCTATGGCCAGGCGATAGTCGTCAAAGAGCGACAATTCGTCGTGGCGGGTCGTGCGCTCGGAGCACGATGGGGATTCCTTCTGATCCACCACGTTCTCCCCCACGTCCTGCCCATCGTCGCGGCGTATGCAGCCCTCTCTGTGGGTTGGGCCGCGCTGTTCGAGAGCGCATTGGGATTTCTCGGCGTCGGAGTCCAGGAGCCGACTTCGAGCATCGGGGCCATGTTGGGCTGTTGCCTGGTCTTCTATCGCCAGCATCCCGGCCTCATCCTCTTTCCAACCTTGTATCTCGGATTGCTCGTCACAGCAACGACCTTGGTGGGTGAGGCGCTGCGCCGACCTAGAGAAGTGTCGCGAGGAACCGGAAGATGACCAGATTCCTCACCGGCAGGCTGGCGGCCACGGTCATCACCCTCTGGCTGTTGGCCACCGCCGGGTTCCTACTCGTCGAACTGATCCCGGGGGATCCAGCCCGCACGCTCGCCGGACCGCAGGCTTCAGCGGACACGATTCAACGAATCACAGAGGCATACGGGCTCGACGAGCCTCTTTGGGTCCGATACACCGAATCCGTGTCCAAGCTTGCCCAAGGTGACTTCGGATACAGCTTCTCGCGGTCGGAGGCCGTGAGCTCGGTGATAGGCCGGTCTTTGCCGCCGACTCTTTTGCTCACTTTGTTGGCCTTCGCCGTCGAAGTGATGTTGGCGATCCCTCTGGCACTCTTCGTCGTTGGCAAGCGCAATCGGATCGTCGATAACGCCTTGGTTGCCGCCGCCGGGGCGACCAGCGCCATCCCACCGTTTCTCGTAGGCCTCGTCCTGCTCTATCTGTTCGCGTTCCGTCTCGGATGGCTGCCACTCGGAGGGAGCGGCTCTGCCGCCGCCTATGTCTTGCCGGTTGCATCGCTGGCGGTTCCCTTCGGGCTGGTTCTAGCGCGCCTTCTGCGCACGACCCTTCTGGAGGAGGAAGATCGGGCGTACGTGACGTTTGCGTTGGCCCGCGGAGAGAAGCCCTGGCTCGTCAGGCTGCGCCACGCCCTGCCCAACGCTCTTCTTCCTCTCTTTTCAGTCCTCGCTCTGGACTTTGTGGCGCTCTTCTCGAGCGTCGCCATCGTCGAAGTAGCGTTCTCCATCGAGGGATTGGGCTCTGATCTGTTCGACGCGCTCCGTCGGCTCGATACTCCGTTGATCATCGGAATCGGGCTCGTTGCCGGGCTGGTCGTGGCCGCCGTCAATCTCCTCGCTGATCTGTCGGTCATCGCTCTTGACCCCCGGGTCCGGCGCTAGGAGTCCCGAGGGTTTCGGTTTAGCGGATGGCGGCAGGAGACTATCCCGGAAAGTGGCAGGCAACTGGATGTCCTTGTCCGCGGTCAACGAGCTCGGGAGCTTGCGAAGAACATATGCTCTCGGCCTTCCAACAGCGAGTTCGGAACACACATCCCGATGGGGGGTTGGCGGCAGTCGGAATCGCGCCGTGCAAGGTGACGCGTTCGCGTCTCGACCCGACCCGGTCAGGATCTGGAATAGATGAGAGCAGCACATGCGTATATGGATGAGCGGGCGCCTCAAACACCTCTTCACTCGTCCCTTCCTCGAGGATCTTGCCGAGATACATAACCGAGATCGTGTCCGAGAAGTAGCGAGCGACGGCCAAATCGTGAGTTATGAACAGGTAACTGAGGCCACGCCGACGTTGGGCTTCTGCAAGGAGGTTGATGATCTGCGCCTGGATCGAGAGGTCCAGGGCCGAAACAGGCTCGTCGCACACTATCAACGCAGGATCCAGAGCCAGCGCCCGTGCGATACCGATCCGTTGCAGCTGCCCACCTGAGAAGTCGCTCGGAAAACGATCTGCATGTTCGGGCGCCAGCCCGACCTGAAGAAGAAGTTCGTCCACCCGGCGGCGCCGCTCATGACGGTCGAACATGCCGTAGGCCAGCCAAGGTTCGCTGATGATCCAACGGACCGGTTGGCGGGGATCAACGGAAGCGAGTGGATTCTGAAAGATGATCTGGAGTTCCCGACGCGCTTCCCGCATCTCCTCTTCGCTCAACTTGAACAGATCACGCCCGTTAAATAGGGCCGTCCCAGAGGTCGCCTGATGAATACGAAGGGTCGTCAACCCTGCCGTCGACTTCCCGGAACCGGATTCACCTACCAGTCCGTGGGTTCTTCCCCGAAAGAGTGTCAGGTCGATGCCGTCCACTGCCTTCACCGTCCGACCAGCCCGCCCGGCCTTCAGGACGCGGGCTTGACGAAAGTGCTTTACCAATCCTCGCACTTCCAGCAGAGGCTCCGACTCGGCACCCAAGGTGTCCGATCGGCTACCAGGCATACGGTGGAACCTGCATGGGTATCAGCAGGTTCCCACACGGGCCAGCTCTGTGCCACCCACCGGGTTGCTCGTTGGCCGACAGGCGTCGGCTGCCGTCGACCACAATGCCACGGGTTCGATCGGGCTTCGAGTCGCAGCGGCTCGAGACATGACGGACTCCGCAACGCAACCAGATCGACGATCCAGCAGCGATGGGGAGCCCGCAGGGTGCGCGATCGCCCGTCTTCTTCGAGAACACGAGAGGACCCACAGCCGCCTGCCGTCTTTCAGAGATACGCGTAGGGTTGGAGCTTGGAGGTCGGACATGAGACGCTTCGCGGTCAATGCGATCGCCTGCTCCAATTCGTAGCTGAGAACCTCAATGACCGTGACCGGGCCACCCGAACCCGACGCTCAGCCGAAACGCCCCCGCATGTGCGTTGTTGGGAGCGTCAACGTTGACCACGTTGCGTTTTGCAGCCGGTTCCCCAAACCAGGCGAGACGGTGACAGACGCGACGTTTGCGCGACACCCTGGAGGTAAAGGGGCCAATCAAGCCCTTGCCGCAAGCCGCTTGGGAGCCCAGGTATCGCTGTTGGCTGCAGTGGGAGCGGACTCTCTTGCCGACTACGGCCTGTCTCTGCTGAGAAGAGGTGCCGTCGATCTCTCAGGCGTCGTCGTTGTTGAGAATGAGTCAACGGGCATTGCGCTGATCCTCGTCGACGAGACCGGTGAGAATCAGATTGTGGTCGCTCCGGGCGCAAACAGGACCCTCAGAAGGTCCGACGTGGACGTCCGAGACTTCGCCGTCGTCTTGTGCCAACTGGAGGTGCGAGACGAAGTGGTGCTCGAAGCCGCGCGTCAGTGCACCGGCCTCTACCTGCTCAACGCTGCGCCCGCCAGACATCTCCCGAGATCACTCATCGATCGAGCAGATGTCATCGTTGTGAACGAGTCGGAACACGCCTCCCTCGCCGAAGATCTCGCGGGCTTCGAACGGTTGCTCATCGTCACCCGGGGGGCTGCCGGCGCCCACGCGCTTCGTGCTGGACACCGGCTCGCGGAGGCTGTCCCGCCGAGAGTCAACGCAGTTGATACTGTGGGTGCCGGCGACGCGTTCTGCGCTGCATTGGCGGTCCGGCTTTCCATCGGAACACCAGTGCAGGCTGCGCTCGAGGCGGCATGCGCGGCAGGGGCGCTAGCAGCATCGGCCAGAGGTGCTCAACCGTCCTTTCCCACAACGGCCGAAGTCGACATTGTCCTTGCGAAGATGCGAAATGGTCTCGACTAGTCCTCACCCCTGAAGCTGACAAGTAGCCTGAAGGCAATCCTGGTTGACCGGAGTCTGCCGGCAGCATCGAATCCGGGGCGCGGCCCGGTCGACCGCAACGCCGGCGGTCCCGGGGGGCCGGCCGCCAACGAAAACTCTTCGCTTCTCGTCCTTCGTTCCGTGCGGGAGACAACAAGGCTGGGTGGCGCTCTAACCTTTGGTCATGGTCTCTATGACCCGGCGTACCCGAGAGGTTCGTGAGCAAGAGGAGCTCGACCTGCTCTCCCCTGCCGCCACCCTGTCGACGGCGACCCGGGGACGCGAGTACGACGAGGAACCGGACCCGTATCGCACGGCCTACGAGAGGGACCGCGACCGGATCCTGCACTCCAAAGCGTTTAGACGCCTCAAGCACAAGACGCAGGTTTTCATCAATCCCGACGGTGACCACTTCGTCACCCGCCTCACCCACACGCTGCAAGTGACCCAGATCGGGCGAGCGATGGCCGCTTCGCTAGGACTGAACGAGGCCCTGACCGAAGCTATTTGCCTCGGCCACGACGTCGGCCACTCTCCCTTCGGACATACCGGCGAGGAAGCCCTCACCCCCTATGTCGCGGAAGGCGAATGGCTCCACTCGGCGCAGAGCGTCCGCGTTTTCCGCGTTCTCGAGCCACTCAATCTGACCTGGGAGGTGCTCGACGGTATCCGGGCCCATTCCTGGAAGGTCGACCTCCCGCCGAACACCCCGGAAGGCTACCTGTGTCGCTTCGCCGACCGCATTGCCTACCTCACCCACGATGTTGAGGACGCCCTGCGAGCCGGCGTGCTTTCGCACGGAGACATCCCCCGGGGAGCACTGGCAACGTTCGGAGAGCCGGGCAGCGAATGGATTTCGACAATGATCGACGCGGTGATAGACGAATCTCTCGAGCAAGATCACGTCGCCATGCGACCAGCGGTCCAACAACAGATGGACGAGTTCCGGACCTTCATGTTTGAAAGGGTCTATCTGCGCGACCAGGCCCAGCCTCAGCAACACCGGGCCATCGCCGTGATCCGGGATCTGGTTGACCATTTCATCCAGCATCCGGACGAGATTCGCGATACCTACCGGCATGATGATGCCACCCCGGTCGTACAAGCCATCGACTACGTGTCAGGGATGACCGACCGCTATGCCCTCCAGATTCACGATCGGCTCTTCCGCCCGGAAGGAATTGCATAGGCGCCGCCGGTTCTTGGTTCTTGGTTCATGGTTCTTGGTTATGGTTCTTGATTTTTGGTTCTTGTGCGGCCTCCCTCGGCGTGAGCCGGGGGAGGTGGCCGAGGCCGTCAGGCCGAGGTCGGAGGGGGCAACATCCGTAGGCAAGAGGAATCCGTGGTTCGGAACGAAGAAGAAGGAGCCCACATATCGCTAGCCTCGGGAGCGGAGGTGACGCTATGCATCTAACGAGCAGCAGCTTCTCGGACGGTGAGGCCATACCCGGCGAGTTTGCGTTTTGTGTCCCGGACCCGGATACCCACGCCACGTTCGGCCCAAACCGCAGTCCGGCGCTGAAATGGGAGGGTGTTCCCGAAGGAACCCGAACCTTCGTGCTGATCTGCCACGATCCGGACGTCCCGACCAAGCCGGACGACGTGAACCAGGAGGGCAGGGAGGTCCCCGCAGACCTGCCACGAACCGTCTTCTACCACTGGGTCCTGGTGGATCTCCCGGCCCGGGTGACCAGCATCGTCGAAGGCGAGTTCTGCAACGGCGTGACCGAGCGAGGGAAGGCGCAAACCGGACCGTACGGGGCGCGGCCCGGAATCAACAACTACACGGACTGGTTCTCCGGCGATCCCGCCATGGATGGCACCTACTACGGATACGACGGACCCTGCCCTCCCTGGAACGACCCCCTCATCCACCACTACGTCTTCACGCTCTACGCAACCGATCTCGAACCTTGCCCGGTCGAGGGAGCCTTCGGCGGCCCCGAGGTTCTGGCCGCCATCGAAGGCCACGTCCTGGCCAAAACCTCACTAACCGGCACCTACACCTTGAACCCACGGCTGATGTAAGAGCGTCTCCCCCCCTGACGAGCGAAGCTCGTCGAGAAGGGGAAAGGTGCGCCGAGAGAAGAGGTGCGTCCCCCCTGACGAGCGAAGCTCGTCGAGAAGGGGAAAGGTGCGCCGAGAGAAGAGGTGCGTCCCCCCTGACGAGCGAAGCTCGTCGAGAAGGGGAAAGGTGCGCCGAGAGAAGAGGTGCGTCTCCCCCCTGACGAGCGAAGCTCGTCGGGAAGGGGGGAGTACCGCCGAAGGCGGGGAGGGGGGCTCGTTCCCACCAACACAGAGGGGAGTAATTACCCCAAAACCTCGTCGATGCGGGCAAGTACGTCCTCCGGCAGGTCGACTCCGGCCGCCCCGAGGCTCTCTTCGATCTGGGCCGGTTTGGTGGCCCCGGTTATCGCACAGCTCATCTGGGTGTGACGCAACACCCAGGCCAGGGCCAACTGCGTCCTCGTCAAGCCCACTCCGTCGGCGACTTCCTTCAAGGCCCGAACTTTGGCCTGGTTGGCTTCACTGAAGAAATAGCTGCGCATTTCTTCGTCGTCCGAGAAACGGGATCCTTCCGGCAGTCCGTCGTCGTACTTGCCGGTCAGCATTCCCATGGCGAGCGGGCTCCATACGACCACTCCCATGCCGAACCGCTCAGCCTCACGGAGAATCCGCTTCTCAACCCGCTCCCGGTACAGCATCGAGTACTGGGGCTGTTCAACCACCGGTGGGTGTAGCCCGTTGGCCGTGGCGAATGTATTGGCCTCAGCCAGCCGGGGAGCCGGCCACTCGGAGGTTCCCCAGTAGAGGATCTTCCCCTCGTCGACCAGGCCGCTGAACGAGGTGACGATCTCTTCCATGGGCACGGTCTGGTCGTACCGATGCGCAAAGAACAGGTCGACGTAGTCGGTGTTGAAACGGCGCAGGCTTTTGGCAATTGATTCGCGGATGTGTTTGCGGGAGAGCCCGTGATCGTTGACATCTTGAGACATCGGCCAGTACGCCTTGGTGGACAGCACGATGGTGTGGCGCGGGTAGTCGGCCAGGATCTCGCCCATGATCTCTTCGGCTTTGCCCATCGCATAGATGTCGGCGTTGTCGAAGAAGTTGACCCCGCCGTCGTAGGCGATCTTGACGATCTCGGCGATCACCTCTTTGTCATGGACGGTATCCCCGTAGGTGACCCAGGCACCGAGTGCGATCTCGGATACCTTCATCCCCCATTTACCCAGCTGGCGGTAGCGCATCTCTTCCCTCCGTCAGGTTTTTCCGTAGTTCTCCGGTTCCATCCAGAGCGGTTCGTCAACAGTCCAGTCCGGCCGGTTTCCCCACCGTTCTGAGAAGACGACCTGGTCGGCCGGGAGGCGCTTGGCAGTACCCCACCTTCCCAACGGGTAGCCGGCCGATACGGCCGCGTTGTTCACCCATCCCTTTTCAGTCGGCACCCCGAGCACATCAAAAACCTCATCACTCTTGAAGATCCCGGCGATAGTGGTGAGACACGTGCCGATCCCCAGTCCGCGGGCGGCCAGCATCATGTTCCACACGCCCGGGAAGATGGAAGCTCCGGTCGGGTCGTTGCGGCTGAAGACGAACACCCAGAGCGGCACAGCTTCGAAGTTCTCCGCCAACCAGGCGCTGGAGCTGCGGATCCGCATAGTTTGGGTATCGCCGACCGCTTCGGCTCGCTCGAAGGCCTTCTCATATACGGTGCTCTGGAGGATCTTCCAGGCCTCCCGGTAGAGGTCCCCGAGCGAGGACTTGAGGGCCGGATCGGTGACGGTGACAAACCGCCAGTTCTGATTGTTGCCACCGGAAGGGGCCCGGACGGTTGCGTCCAGCATGGCCTTGACGGCGTCTTCGGGAATGGGATCGGGTTTGACCCGGCGCATGGCCCGGGTGGTGTACAAGGCTTCGTTGAGTTCCATCAGAGCAGCGTAGAGGTTTCCCGGCAGCGCGGTACCCGCAACTCCTGAACTTGCGTGAGAAACCCGCGCATGGCGCAGCAAACTCACGCAAGAACCAAAACTAGGATGGCCCGGTCCGCCAGGAAAGGAATACCCCATGAGCGAGTACGTGAGCACAGGGGCCATCAAGGTCCTCGAAATCATCGGCATCTCCGAGAAGAGCTTCGGCGACGCGGTCTCCCAGGCCGTAGCCAAAGCTTCTGAGACAATCGAAGGGATAACTGGGGTCGAGGTGACCGCTCAGACCGCCCGCGTCAAGGACGGCAAGGTCACGCAATATCACGCCACCGTCAAGCTGGCGTTCGCCGTCAAGTAGCAGGCACAGAGGGGCCCCCTCGAGAGGGGGCCCACTCCGCCCTGTAGGATCTGGTTACAGATTAGTCAAGATCTGACAGATTGTGGTTGGTCGTTTGTTGTTCCCCGAATCGGGCTAGTTCCATCACCACCTCTGTGGTGGTTTCTCCCGCCCTTCATCCTGCTTTGATCGCCTCCTGCCATGCCTTCTTGTAGTCGAGCACCGCTTTCGCGTAGTTGCTATCAGCCACATCGTCAGCCGCATCAGCCATCCGATCCATCGCCCTCTGGATCCGGCCCTGGTTGCCACCGCCACTGATGGCTGCGTGGGTAGCAATACTCCCTCTACGATGCGGGTCATGGACTTCTCTTCTGACGCCGTCAGCATCGAAGAAAACGGGCATATCGCCACGGTTTGGTTGGACCGGCCCGACAAGCTCAACGCCATGAATCTGCCCATGTGGGACGACCTCCCCCGTGCCATGGAAGAGGTCGGGACCGACCCGGAGGTCCGGGTAGTGATCATCGCCGGGAAGGGTCGGACGTTCACCTCCGGGATCGATCTCCAGGCCCTCGCTACGGTCGGCACCGGTCAAGAAGGCACCTCGGAAGTCGCCAAACGTGGGGCGCTCTACCGCCTGATCAAGAGACTGCAGCACACCATGACGTCGATCGCCGACTGTCCCAAGCCGGTCATCGCCGCCGTGCACGGGTACTGCATCGGGGCCGGGGTCGATCTCATCACTGCCTGCGATATTCGGCTCGCCTCGTCGGACGCGATCTTCTCGGTGCGGGAAACCAAGCTCGGCATGGTGGCCGATGTCGGGACGATGCAGCGACTCCCCAAAGTGATCGCCCCCGGCTACGTCGCCGAGCTGGCCTTCACCGGCAAGGACATCGCCGCCGACCGGGCCAAGGAGATCGGTCTCGTCAACGATGTGGTACCCGATGTTCACCAGGCGGCTCTCGAACTAGCTCAGGAGATCGCCGCCAACTCACCGCTGGCCGTACAGGGGGTCAAGGCGGTCCTCAAGGGAGGGGAGAACCGATCGATCGAAGAAGCTCTCGATTACATGGCCCTCTGGAACGCGGCCTTTCTGCAATCCAACGACCTGCAAGAGGCCATCCTCGCCAACCTCGAGAAACGCCCGCCCAACTTCAAGGGCGAGTGAGTGCCCCACCGGTAGGCTTGGACATAGCGAGAGGATGGTTTGGTGGAAGAGCTCTCAAACCTGGACATGATCGCCCGCCTGCTGCTGGCCACCTTCCTCACCGGTCTGATCGGCTTTGAGCGGGAGGCGACCGGCAAATCGGCTGGACTGCGCACCCACGCCATGGTCGGGTTCGGCGCCGCCCTGTTCACCATCGTGTCGATCGCCGGATTCGCGGAAGGCGATCCGGGTCGGGTCGCGGCCCAGATCGTCACCGGAATCGGATTCCTGGGGGCCGGGGCCATATGGCGGAGCGAAGACCGGGTCCGGGGCCTGACCACCGCCGCCGGATTATGGGCAGCAGCGGCTATCGGAATGGGCATCGCATCCGGCCTGCTGCTGCTCGGCACGCTGGGAACTCTGATCACCCTCGGGGTGCTGCTTGGCCTGCGCCGCATCGACATCGCCATTGCCAGAAGGACAGCCATTGCTCCTCAGCAGATCGGCGTCACCATCGATCATGTCGATCGGATCAAACAGGTCATAAAGATGGTCGAGCGAGTGGACGACAGTGTCGATGAGATCAGCTTCGAAAGGACCCCCGACGGCACCGGGGTTTTGGTGATCGCCGTCGAACCCGATCGGACCAAGATGATCTCCGAAATGGTTCAATCCATGAAGGGCGTGACGAAGGTCGAGGTCATGAGCCCGCTCTATTGGAAGAGACGCGGCCGGTAAGGGCGACACAACGCGTGGAGGCAACATGATCATTCCCGTCATCCTGTCCGGCGGAGCCGGAACCCGGCTGTGGCCGCTCTCCCGGGAGTTGGAGCCAAAGCACCTGGTCGACCTGCTCGGCACTACCACCCTGTTGCAGAAAACGGTCGCCCGTCTCGAGGGACTAGATGACACGGGCGCCCCGGTCATCGTCGGGAACCACGCCCACCATCAGCTCGTGATCGACCAACTTGCCGAAGTCGGCGTACGGCCGGCCGCGATGCTCCTCGAACCGATCGGTCGCAACACGGCCCCGGCGGCTGCCGTGGCCGCCATGACTGCGGCCCGCAACGGGGACGATCCGATCCTCCTTGTGTTGCCCGCCGACCACATGATCGGCGACGTCGGCCAATTCCACGCGGCAGTCGAAGCCGGGCGAAAGGCCGCGGCGGGCGGGTACCTCGTGACCTTTGGAATCATTCCCGAAGGACCTCACACCGGGTATGGGTACATCCACCAAGGCGAGGGCCTGGCGTTTAGCTCCGGCTTTGCGGTAGAGAGTTTCGTTGAGAAACCCGACCTGGAAACGGCCATCGGGTACCTGGCCTCGGGCAACTATCTGTGGAACAGCGGCATGTTCATGTTTCTGGCTTCCCGGTATCTCGAAGAACTGGAGCGGTTCGATCCGCGCATGGTGCATGAATGCCGGCGGGCCCTCGACACCGGGGAGGAAGTCGACGAAGGGATCTGGCTCGATCGAAGCGCATTCCAGGCCATCAACGGCAACTCCATCGACTACGCCGTCATGGAGCACACAAATCGTGCCGTGGTGGTTCCCCTCGACGCAGGCTGGAGCGACGTGGGATCGTGGCCGGCCCTGTGGGAGATCAGCCATCAGGACGATCACGGCAACGTGGCGCAGGGCGACGTATTGACGGAGGGGACGACCGGCTCGTATCTGAGGTCGGAGAGTCGCCTGGTGGCCGTGGTGGGACTCGAGGACGTTGTGGTGGTGGAGACACCGGATGCGGTGCTCGTATGCCACAAAGACCAAGCTCAGGACATCAAGACAATCGTCGAGCGGCTCAAGCAGGCAAACCGTTCAGAAGCAGTCCGACACAGCGACTAGTACCTCGTTTCTCTTGTCCTGTTCGAAGAATCGAAGGTTCAGCGGTTTGCAGGCTGCTACCCCCTCCGACCTCCCGGCTCACGCCGCGGGAGGCAACCTGAAGCAACCAGAAACTAAGAGCGAGGAACCAAGAACGGCGCCTGCCGGAGGCAGGCGCTACACCATTATCCGACAAGAGTTGACCGGAATCAGATGGAGAGCTTTGGCAATCGCGTCGATGAGTTCCGCTCTTGTCGCCGGCCGGTCGGGCTCGAACGGCATTGGTCCGAACGTGGTACAAAAATCGAATACCTCGGCGGCGGTCAGCGTGTTGATTGCCGACTTGGCATAGTGGTCTTCGTCGTCGACGAAGTAATCGGCGTCGGACACTTCGAGATCGAACACGCTGGCGAGGATCACGGCCATATCCCCGCGAGTAATCGTCTGCTCGGGGCAGTATCGCCATACCCCGCAACCCAAGGCTTCTTCCAGGCTAACGCCGGGAAGAAAGGTCTCCTTCTCTGGAGCCGGACTGAATTCCATGGCCAGGTATTCGCCGACCGAGACCTCGGTGCCCAGTGCTGCCCCCAGCAAGGCCTCGACGTCGGCACCCGTCAGTTCGGCCTCCGGGCAGAGTTCCAGACCGTAGGGGCCACAGCCCGTGATCAACGCCAGCGAGGCGAGCAGATCGGCGGTTGCGGCCATCCGGTTGTCATCGTCATCCCAGAAGGCTCCTTCAAAATCGACCGGAACCGTCTCATCGACCCAGGCAGCCCCCCACAGGCTCCTCAAAGGATCAATGGGCTCACCCCACGGCGTCCGTAGCTCAAAATGAAGATGTGAGGGGGTCGGTTCAGCGTTGCCGCTGTCTCCCACCCAGCCGATCACCTGACCGGCCACCACCCGGTCTCCTTCCTCGAGGCCGGGGGCGACGCCATCACCCATACCGTCGTCGGTCAGGTAGGTGTCGTTGTTGAGATGGAGATACCACGAGCTCCAGCCATCGTCGTGTCTGAGGAAAACAGAAACACCGGATCGGTTGATCCGGGACACCACGCCGTCCTTGACCGCCAGAACCGGAGTCAGGCGAGGAGCCGCCAGGTCGATTCCCTTGTGGTCGCGTTCACCACCGTCCCGCTCGGCGCCGAAGGTGGAAAGCACCACGAGCGGACCTGCCAACGGCAATATCATGCGATAGCGAGTCGCCGGTGAGATGGTGCCCGGCGCAGTTCGCAAGCCGGCCGTCGCGACGGAAGGCATCGTCGCAGTGCCGGCCCGGGCCGGTGACGGGCCGGCAGGTACCAGCGCGGTGCAGAACACCAGCACGAGAGCAACCGATGAGAATCGAGTTCCCTTCACCCCTGGTTCATCGGCGAACCGGGCGATGTCTTGACGAAAAATCGAAGCTACGAGCTACGAGCTACCCTCGCCCCCTCCGACCTCGCTGCGCTCGGCCACCTCCCCCGTCTCACACCAGGGAGGACGTGCGGATGGATGGTGGCTGGTAATCGCCTACTGGAAGCAACGCTTTCCCGGCCTCCTGGCGCAGGCGCGGACCCGCCGGGAGGCGGGGAAGGTGGAAAGAAAGAACGAGAAACGAAGAACGAACCCCACCCTCCCCCTCGCCGCTCCCGGCCAGCCGGAGGGGGATATGAGACCCGAGCAGTCATCCTCAGCTCTCCAGGTAGGCCTTCATCTTGGAGATGCCTTCGTTGATCTCGTCAACATCGATGCCGGAATATGCAAAGCGAATGTACTTCTCCGGCTCGCCCGGCCGGGCACGTCCGAAGTGCAGCCTCGTCGTGAAAGAGACGCCGGTGTTATGGAGGACGGCTCGCCGGAACTCCTCGTAGTCGTGCATTCCAAGATTAGCCATGGCTTCAGTGACGTTGGGAAAAAGATAGAACGTCGCATTGGGAACATACGTGCGGAATCCGGCGATCGAGTTGAGGCCTTCGGCAAGCGCATCGCGGCGTTCTCGCAGCGTGGTGAGGATGGCCCTTGCCTCAGTCTGGTCGCCGGCCAGGCCGGCCACGGCACCGTACTGGATGAAGTGGTTGGAGCATGATTCATCGTTCACATTGATCTTGGCAATCACGTCGATGATCGGTTTCGGACCGATGCTGGCGCCCAGCCGCCACCCGGTCATGGCGAACTTTTTGGAGAATGTGTACAGGATCACGGTCCGATCAGCCATCCCGGGCTGCTCGACAAAGGACCGGCTGGTCCCCTCGTACCGCATGTCGAAGTAAGCCTCGTCGGACAGAACGTACAGGTCGTGCTTGCGTACCAGCTCGGCGAGACGCTCATGCTCTCCAGGGAAGCATTCGGCACCGGTGGGGTTCTGAAGATCGTTGAGGATCAGCAAACGGGTCTTGGGCGTGATAGAGCGTTCGATCGACTCGAAGTCGAGGCCGAAGTTGTCCTCCCCCTCCACGTACCCGTACGGGACGGCGACGCCCTCGTTGAATTCGATCTGTGATTCGTAGATCGGGTACCCGGGGTTCGGATACAGCACCTCGTCGCCGGGGTTCATCAGCGCCAGGATGAACTTGCCGATCGTCGGCTTGCCACCCGGCTGGGCGGCCACATTCTCCGGTCCGTATTCGACGTGGTGTGAAGCCGACACGTCGGTTGCCAGGGCCTCGCGGAGCTGCGGGATGCCGGCGTTGGGGCAATAGCCCGTCTTTCCGTCTTTCAGAGCTTTCCAGCTGCCGTCCACCACCGTGGAAGGTGTAGCCAGGTTGAGATCACCTAGATGGAACGGGTACACCTTGTTTCCCTGAGCAGCGAAAGCGTTCGCTTCACCCGATACGGCAAACGCCGTCTCGGTGCCTAGTCGGGCTATGCGGTCGGCAATGGTCACCATGAGGTCTCTCCTATAACTCTTCTGCGTTGACGATGCTGGGGGCGGCCTTTGGTACTTCGCCGGAGAGGAAGGGGGTGATGTCGTCGCTGTCCCATACGGGATATCCCGAAAGGCTGGCAGCCACGTTGGCGGCCGCCAGGCTCGACATCCCTTCCCGGGTCCAAACGGTCGCGGAGGCGATGTGCGGGACGATGACAACATTGTCCAGCTCCGCCAGACCCGGCTTCATGGCCGGTTCGTTTTCGAAGACATCGAGGCCGACCCTGAATTCGGGGTTGGAACGGCAGTGAGCGACCAGGGCCGCTTCGTCGATGACCGGACCGCGACTGGAGTTCACGAGCACGGCGTCCGATTTCATTACCGCCAGCGCCTCGGCATTGATCAGGTGGTGGGTGGATTCATCCAGCACCGTATGGAGACTGACGACATCGGCCTCCCGGAGGACATCGAGCACACTCTCGAGCCGGCGGCAGGTAAGGGGGGCCTCGCCGCGTTCGACCAGGAAGGCGGAGTAGTCGGCGACGTATTGTTCGAGGGCTTCGTTGGGATACAGGTCGTAGTAAACGAGGTGCATTTTGTGTCCCTCGACCATCATCCGGGCGTAGGCGCTCCCGATCCGGCCCGCTCCGACAACCCCGACCGTCGACCCGACGAAACGCTTCCCCAGGAACATGGTGGGCAGCCAACCCTGGTACTTGCCGCCCCGCATGAAACGATCCCCTTCAGTGACCCGCCGACCGGCCGCAAAGGTCAGGGCAACCGCCATTTCGGCGGTCGTCTCGGTCAGCACACCGGGAGTGTTCCCAACCGGGATGCCGTTCGCCGTTGCAGCTGCGACGTCGACGTTGTTGTAGCCGACCGCCCCGTTACTGTAGGCGGTGCCTCCCGCGGCCCGCAGCGCGGCGAACAGGTCGGCGTTCCAATCCTCGGTGAGCTGACCGATCGCGCCGTCACATCGGGTGCCGATCCGGGCGATGATCTCCTCTGGGGACAGCACGGCCGGGTCCGTGCAGATCTCGATGGAA
The DNA here is from genome assembly GCA_029863625.1 of Acidimicrobiia bacterium. Lineage (GTDB taxonomy): Bacteria > Actinomycetota > Acidimicrobiia > Spongiisociales > UBA4744 > UBA4744. The sequence goes on along the minus strand of JAOTUY010000007.1, from coordinate 26,107 downwards.
CAGTCGGCCTCCTGGAGAACCTGCTTCCAGTGCGCGCCGGGCAGCTCTTTGGTCACGATGACCCGCCGGCTCCCGCCCGGATTGACGGTGATCCATTCCTTCTCGGACATGTGTGGTACCCCTTCTTCAGCCGGCTTCGACCCGCGGCCTTCCTACATGGTGAGGGCCATCACCGCCTTCTGCACGTGCAGACGGTTCTCGGCCTGGTCGAATACGCGGCTCCAACGTCCATCGATGACGCCGTCGGTTACCTCGACATTGCGGTCGGCCGGGAGCGGGTGCATGTAGATGGCATCTTCGTCGGCCATTTCCAGGCGCCGCTCGTCTGCGATCCAGTCGGTGTATTTCTCGGAGATCTTGGCCGACTCCTGGTGGTCGGAGGTGGTGAGCATTGAGCCCCAGCTCTTGGCGTAGACGACGTCGGCTCCCCGCATGCCCTCTTCGAAGTCTTCGACGATCTCGAAGCTGCCGTGCGCCTTCTTGGCGTTCTCCTCAGCCTGTGCCACGATTTCCGGCATCAGTTTGAACTCGGGAGGACGGGTCAAACGAACGTTGGCCCCGAAGCGCGTCATGAGCAGGATCACGCTCTGCGGAACGCTGATCGGCTTCTGGTAGCTGGCCGCGAAGGCATAACTCATGTTGAACGTGAGTTTGCGCGGATCGCCCTTCTGTTCGATGACGGTGAGAAGATCGGCCAGGGCCTGGAAGGGGTGGTACCAGTCGCACTGCATGTTGAGCACCGGGGTGCGGCTCGCCTCGGCCACTGCCCGGATGTAATCGTTGCCGATTCCCCAGTCGACATTGCGGATGGCGATGCCATCGTCGTAACGGCCCAGGATCTCCCCGATCTCCTTCCACGTGTCACCGTGCCCGATCTGGGTGCTGGTGCTGTCGAGGAACATTGCATGGCCGCCCAATTGAGCCATGCCGGCCTCGAAACTCGCCCTGGTCCTGGTGCTAGAGAAGAAGAACAACATCGCCAGCACTTTGTCTCGCAGCAAGGCATGCGGCTCACCGAGCGCCCGCCTGCGCTTGAGATCGAGGGCCACGTCGATCACCGTGTCGAGTTCGTCCTTGGTCCACTCCTGGGTGGTGATCATGTCCCGTCCGTGCAGGTATGTCTGCATATACGCTCCTTGGTCAGGCTCCGGCTTTCCGCCGGATGAGGCGGAAGCGGAGCAGGTCATCTCTAAAGAGTGAGGTGGCTTTCACCACCGGTTCGTTGTCCTGGTCGAACCCGACCTCCTCAAAACTGATCGAGGGAGTACGACGAGCTACGGCGAGTTGCCCGGATTCGTGGTTACCCAACGCTACCGGGACGATATCCGACAGGTAGTACGAGAGGAATCGGCCGCAATGATCCTCCAGCAACTCGTAGAGCGGTTTCTTGCCGTCTGCGGCCTTGATGTGGACCGAAACGAGCCGCTTAGGGATGCGGTTGGTGGTGAGCACCACCGGCAAATCATTCTCGAGGAACAGTTTCTCGAAAACGACCAGCGGCTCACCCGGCTCGAGTTTCAACTCCGCGGCCAGCTGATCGCCGGCCGGCTCCGTCTGGATCTCCCCGACTCGCACCGAAGGCGTGTAGCCGTGGTCCCTGAGCACCTCCTCGTACGACCAGATCTCCTCGAGACGTGACTTGATCTGCAAGCCGGGTTCGTTGACGAACGTGCCGGCCCCCTGCTTGCGGTAGATAGAGCCTTCGTGTTCGAGGCGGCTCAGAGCGTCGCGGATGGTCGTGCGACTGACCCCCAGGTCCGTAGCCAGCTCGGTCTCAGAGGGAATCCGTCCGGCCTCAAAATCACCACCGACGATCCGCTCCTTGAGGTGCGCCTTCACCTGCTCGGTGAGGGACGGATTGCGGGTGATCATCGGAATAATCCTAACTGGCCGGTCGGGTCATCATGTTGTATGCTTGTATGACAAATCGTACAGGAGGTCCCCGTCGCTGTCCAGTGGCGGACCCCCTTCCGGGAAACGCCCCGGATGACCATGAGGAGTACACATGCGCAGCTTCGCCGGACGGGACATCCTGTCGCTCAAGGACTTCGAACGTAACGAGTTCTTCCACGTCTTCGAGATCGCCGACCAGCTCGAACCCATCGCTCGAGAGCGTCGCAATACCGACCTCCTGGCCGCCAAGACCATGGTCACGGCCTTCTACCAGCCATCGACCCGCACCCGCCTCGCTCATGAAGCGGCCATGCACCGCCTCGGCGGGCACGTAACCGGCTTCTCGGACGCCAAGATGACCCGGGCCGGCGACTTCTACCAGGAGAGCATCAAAGACACCGTCCACATGCTGGAGTACTACGGCGATGTTCTGGTCATGCGCCACTTCCAGCAGGGCGCTCCCCATGAAGCCGCTCGCTGGGCATCGATCCCGGTGATCAACGCCGGCGACGGTTGGGGCGAGCACCCCACCCAGGTCCTCACCGACCTCTACACCGTGCAAAAGGAAACCGGCAGCGTTGACGGGAAGACCTTCGTCTGCATCGGCGACCACCGTATGCGCACCATGCATTCGATCGGTTACGCACTCAGCCAGTTCGACGCCGAGATGGTCATCCTGGCCCCCGAGGACATGTCCCCGACCGCCGAGTTCCTCGCAGAATTGGACGAGAAGGGCACCTCGTGGCGGATCGTTGAGCACATCAACGACGTGATCGAAGACGCCGACGTCATCTACATGGAGCCGGTCGTTCAGCCCGACTACACGCAGTCCCGGCAGGAGAAGCAGGATGAGTACGGGTTCACCCCCGAGAACTACCGGATCACCAAAGAGGTCATGAAGAAGGCCAAGGGCGACTCGATCGTGCTGCACTCCCTGCCCCGCATGGACGAACTGCTGCCCGAAGTGGATCAGCTCAAGCATGCCCGCTACTGGCAGGAGGCCTACAACGGGGTCGTCATGCGGATGGCACTGCTGGCCCTCATCCTCGGAACCACGGAGTAGATCATGCCAAGAGCAGTCATCGCCATCGGCGGCAACTCGCTGATCACCGACAAGGATCACCAGACCGTCCAAGATCAATACCTGGCCGCCGGGGAGACCGATCACCACATTGCTCAGCTGGTCAAGGCCGGTTGGGAAGTGGCCATCTCCCACGGCAACGGCCCGCAAGTCGGGTTCATCCTGCGCCGGTCGGAGTTGTCACGTCATGAGCTTCACGAGGTGCCACTCGACGTGTGCGGCGCCGACACGCAGGGCGCCATCGGGTACGCGCTCCAGCAGAACCTGATCAATGACTTCCGGGCGATGGGCCTTGCCAAGCAGGTAGCCACCGTCGTCACCCAGGTGGAAGTCAGCGCCGACGACCCCGCCATGCTGAACCCGTCCAAGCCGATCGGCACCTTCTTCGATGAGGCGGAAGCCAAACAACGACAGGAGAAGGAAGGCTGGGCCGTACTGGAGGATGCCGGGCGCGGCTGGCGCCGGGTGGTGGCGTCTCCCCAACCCGTCCGGATCGTTGAGATCGAAGCCATCCGCACCTTGATGGATGCGGGGGTGATCGTCATCGCCGTCGGCGGGGGTGGCATCCCCGTGGTCGCCGACGAGAACGGCGATCTTCACGGGGTAGCCGCGGTGATCGACAAGGACCTGGCCTCGGCAGTCCTCGCCAAGGACATCAATGCCGACCTGTTGCTGATCTCCACGGCAGTGGAGAAGGTCGCTCTTCGATTCGGGACCCCCGAACAGGAGTGGGTCGACCGGATGACCCTTTCCGAGGTCAAGCAGTATTTGGCCGAAGGAACCCATTTCGCAGAAGGGTCAATGGCGCCCAAGATGCGAGCCGTGGTGCAGTTTCTGGAGGGGGGCGGCCAGCGGGCGTTGATCACCAACCCCGAGAACATCGCCAAAGCGATCGCCGGCGATACGGGGACCTGGATCGTCCATGACTGACCAGGTCACCGGACTCGTCTGTGTGATATGTGGCACTGCGTACCCGGCCGAAGAAGCCGGGTACGTATGCCCGGATCATGACAACGAAGGCATCCTCGACGTCCGATACGACTACGACCTGGTCGCCTCCCGGATCTCAAAGGAATCTCTCCGCGACGAGCGTGACACCACGATGTGGCGTTACCGACCCCTCCTCCCTATGGCACCCGATGCGGCCGTCCCGCCCCTCACCGTCGGCGGAACTCCCACCTACGACGCTCCCCGCCTGGCAAGAACTCTCGGGATCGCCCGTGTGTGGGTGAAGGACGAGGGCCGCCAGCCGACGGCGTCCTTGAAGGATCGGGCCAGTGCGATGGCGATCGTCAAAGCCAGTGAAGCCGGCGCAGAGGTGGTGACGACGGCCAGCACCGGGAACGCTGCCGCCGCGTTGAGCGGGTTGTCCGCCAGCATCGGTCAGAAGAACGTGATCTTTGTTCCTGAGACCGCTCCCCAAGCCAAGATCGCTCAGCTTCTCGCCTACGGCTCAACGGTGGCGCTGGTCAAAGGCACCTACGGCGATGCTTTCGATCTGTGCATGGAGGCCGCCGCCGAATTCGGCTGGTACAACCGCAACACCGGGTTCAACCCCTACATGACCGAAGGCAAGAAGACCGCCGGTCTGGAGATTCTGGAACAACTTGATTGGAACGTACCCGACGCCATCTTTGTCAGCGTCGGCGACGGATCGATCATTGGTGGAGTCCACAAGGCTATGAAGGACGCTCTGGCGCTCGGCTGGATCGACCACTCTCCCCGCATCTACGGGATTCAGTCGGCCGGCAGCGACTACCTCGTTCAGGCCTTCGAGAGCGGCGAGGATGTGCTGACCAAGGCGCCGATCTCGGCAGACACCATCGCCGATTCGATAAGCGCCGACCTTCCTCGCGACCGTATCAAGGCAATGGCCGCCGTTATTGAGACGGACGGCGCCTACCTGCGGGTCAGCGACGAGGCCATCTTGGCGGCGGTTCCCACGCTGGCGCGGGGGTCGGGCGTATTCGCCGAACCGGCCGGTGCGGCCGCCTATGCCGGCCTGGTCGCCGCCGTCGATCGAGGCCTCATCGGGCCGACCGATGTGGTGGTTGTGCTTTCAACCGGAAGCGGTCTCAAGGACATCGCCTCGGCAATGAAGGCTGTCACCGCAGCAGGAACCGAGCCCATGGTGGTCGAGCCCACCCTCGAAGCATTGAAAAAGGCTATGGAGACGAATACCAGGTACTAGGTACCAAGTACTAGGTACTAGGTACCAAGTACTAGGTACTCAGTATTCAGTACCTAGTACTCCGAAAACAACGAACTGAGGACCATCCAATGATCGATCTCACCATCCACGAAAAGACCCTGGCCTCAGCAGCCGGGCAAGCGCAGGAACGTTCGATTCGAATCCCCACGTTCAAAGAGATGCGGGACCCGTCGCTCATTCCCGATTCGATCAAGCAGGAGCTCACGTCGGTCGGACTGTGGGACCTCGATCCACACAACCTGTACCGGATCACCTGGCACAACGAGCCAACCGCAAGCGGTGGCGGCTATGGGCCCGTCAACTACGTCGAGCTTCCTTCTGAGCTGACCGGAACAACCGCCCGGATTCTCCTCCTCGAAGGCAAGTGGTTCCCGACCGGCGCCCACAAAGTCGGAGCGGCCTTCGGGTGTTTGGTACCGCGGTTGGTCACAGGCCAGTTCGATCCGGTCACCCAAAAAGCAGTGTGGCCCTCAACCGGCAACTACTGCCGGGGAGGCGCCTACGACTCCAATCTCCTCGGTTGCGAGTCGATTGCCATCCTTCCCGAGGGTATGAGCGCCGAGCGGTTTAGCTGGCTCGAGAGTGTGGCTGGGGAAATCATCAAGACCCCGGGTTCCGAGTCCAACGTCAAGGAGATCTTCGATAAGTGCAATGAACTGCGGGCGTCCGGGCAAGATCTCGTGATCTTCAACCAGTTCGACGAGTTCGGCAACTATCTGTGGCACTACGCGGTGACCGGACCGGCCATGGTCGAAGTGCTCGAGGCGGCCATGCGCCCCGGAGATGAGTTCCGCGGCGTGACCCTGACCACCGGCTCGGCCGGAACGATTGCGTCGGGTGACTACCTCAAGCAGGTCTATCCCAATTCGAAGATCGCCGCCGGCGAAGCCATCCAGTGTCCGACCATCCTTTACAATGGATTCGGCGAGCATCGCATAGAGGGCATCGGTGACAAGCACATCCCCTGGATTCACAACACCAAGAACACCGACCTGGCCATAGGACTGGACGACGAGGCAACTATTGCTCTCACCCGTCTCTTCAACGAACCGGCCGGCACCGCCTACCTGGCGGACCAGGGAGTGGCCCCTGAGCTGATCGACAAGCTGCCGCTTCTCGGCATCTCCGGGATCGGCAACATGCTCATGGCCATCAAGATGGCCAAGTATTACGAGATGGGATCTCAGGACGTTGTCGTCACCGTCGGAACCGATTCGATGGAGATGTACGGAAGCCGCCTGCGAGAGCTCAACGAGGAGCGGGGCGAGTTCACCGAACTCGACGCCGCCGCCGCATATCACCGCTACTTGCTCGGGCAAGGCATTGATCACGTGCAGGAACTCGGGTACTACGACCGCAAGCGAGTCCACAACCTGAAGTACTACACGTGGGTCGAACAACAAGGCAAGACCTACCAGGAAATCCAGGCGCAGTGGTACGACCCCGATTACTGGACCTCGATCCAAGCAATGGTCGATCCCATCGACGAGCTCATCGTGGCGTTCAACGAGCAGGTCGGCAGTTTGGGTTAGTTTTACATACGGCGGCCCGAGAGAACCCAATCGAAACGGAGAAAGGCATACGCCGTGTCTGAAACTGTTGCGGAGTTCATGGATCGTGTCACAGCTCGGAGCCCGGGAGAACCAGAGTTCCACCAGGCGACCCACGAGGTCATCGAGTCGATTTGGCCGGTGATGGACCGGCATCCCGAATTTCGAGATGCCAACATTCTCGATCGGATCGTGGAACCGGAACGGGTAATCATGTTCCGCGTGCCCTGGGTGGACGACAGAGGAAACGTCCAAGTCAACCGGGGCTTTCGCATCGAGATGAACAGCGCCATCGGCCCTTATAAGGGTGGCCTGCGCTTTCACCCCTCGGTCAACCTGGGCGTGCTCAAGTTTCTGGCCTTCGAGCAGGTCTTCAAGAACGCACTGACCACGTTGCCCATGGGCGGCGCCAAGGGAGGTTCGGATTTCGATCCGAAGGGTCGGAGCGACGGCGAGGTCATGCGCTTTTGTCAGTCGTTCATGAGCGAGCTCTACCGCCACCTCGGAGATCGAACCGACATCCCCGCCGGCGATATCGGCGTCGGCGCCAGGGAGATCGGGTTTCTCTTCGGTCAGTACAAAAAGCTCGCCAACGAGTTCTCCGGGATCCTGACCGGCAAGGGTCTGGAATGGGGCGGGAGCCTCATCCGACCCGAGTCGACCGGGTACGGCATCATCTACTTCGCCGAAGAGATGCTCAAGACGCGCGACGACTCGATCCTGGGGAAGACCTGCCTGGTGTCGGGATCCGGCAACGTTGCCCAATACGCCGTGGAGAACATCCTCCGGTTGGGCGGCAAGGCAGTCACTCTCTCGGACTCGAGCGGGTTCATCTACGACGGGGACGGCATCAGTCACGAGAAGCTCGCCTGGGTCAAGGAGCTGAAAGACGTTCGGCGGGGTCGGATCGCGGAGTATGCCGATCAGTTCAGCGCCGAGTACTACCCGGACCAACGCCCCTGGGCGGTAGAAGGCGCCGAATGCGCTTTCCCCAGCGCGACCCAGAACGAGCTGAGCGGCGAGGATGCCAAACAGCTGCTGGCCAACGGTGTGTATGTGATTGCCGAAGGGGCCAACATGCCGTCCGATCCCGAAGCGGTGCAGCAGTTCGTCGACAACAAGATCCTCTTCGGACCCGGTAAGGCTGCCAACGCTGGTGGCGTGGCGACCAGCGGCCTCGAGATGGCGCAAAACGCCGGATTCACCAACTGGACCCGGGACGAAGTCGACCAGCGTCTACTGATGATCATGGTCAACATCCATCGCAGCTGCCAGGAAGCGGCCGAACACTACGGAACCCCAGGTAATTACGTCAACGGTGCCAACATCGCCGGTTTCATCAAGGTAGCGGATGCAATGTTGGACCAGGGCGTTGTGTGATCAGGAGGCGTCATGCGCAAAGACATTGGCTACTTCGAAGGGACCGACTCGACGCTACTGACCGCCCTGGTCTGCGGGGGATATGACACCATCCCGGTATCGAACGGCTATGACAACCACGGCCGGCACGTTCAGTTGATCAATCAGGAGAACAAGCCCGATCTTCTCATCGGTTACGTCCACAAGGTCTTCGCCCCGGACAACGGCGACCCCAACTACACGACATACCAAGAAATCTTCCACACCTGCCGGATCTACGGCGTGCCGTTGCTACTCGAGGTTCCCTTGGAACTGCAGGAGAAGGCCAGAGGTTTGTTCGGGGATGTGCCCGATGTCGTTCAGTTTGTGGATCCTGCCGACATGCTGAAGGTGGCAGTGGGGATCCTCGGCGAGCCGCGCACGTAGCTCGTCGGCGCCGGCCGGGCCCGGAGCCTCCTTACGGTCTCCCCCACGGCCCGTGGGGGGTGGGTCGGTTCAAGAGAGCCGAGCCGGAGGGGGAATCAGACTCGATCATCAGCCATTTCCCCCTCCGTTTCTCGCCTGCCCGGCGAGAATCACCTCCCCCGGCTCCCGCCGAAGGAGGACGACGAGCAAGGCGCTCGCCGCCGGGGGGAGGGGATAACGACGCTACTCCTCGTAGCCGGGGTTTCCAATCCTCGCACCAGATGCAGTGTCGCCGCTCATAGCCGGCAGGTGAGCCATAGAACCTCGCAGGCCCTGCAACAACACGAACATGTCCGCCGCCGGTGCCAGCGACAGCGACTGGCCCTCGACGGTGCCGGCACCTGCAGTCGCCTCGAGTAGCCCGAAAGTCTCGAGATCGAGACGGGCGGAGAACGATGGCGACCAGTACTCGACGGCGCCGTTCACGGATAGCCGGTGGGTCTCCCCGTTCCATCGACCCTCCACAGAGCCGTCGGTGAACACCATGAAGGCATTGTCCTTTTCTGCCTCAAAATCGGCTCGATCGAGGTAGAGGCGCGGTTTGTCCTTGTATGGATCACCGGACGTCGGGCAGGCGGTCGTGCAGTTGCCGCACTCGTTGCAGAAATCGGTCAGCACCGCTATCTGCAGGTTCTGGGCGGCCCGATACGCATGCTTCTCACCGGCCACCACCGCGGCTCCGTCAACCGTCAAAGCCGGTAGGGCCGCCGCGAAGGGTTCCATCTCGTAGGTCATCAATGCCATGTTGGGGCAGACCCCGACGCAGAGACTGCAGATCTCATGACAATCCAGACAGCGGCTCGCCTCGGCGATGGCCTGCTCGGCCGTGTAACCCAACACCGTCTCGTCAAAACCACCTCGCTGATCGAGCGGCGAGAACTCGATCGGAACCCGGTACTCGCGGCGGGCCCGTCTGACCGTCATCTCATGAAGATCCACGTGCACCGGTTGATCTTCGAGCATCGACGGTGCTTCGCCAAGGGCAGCAATGATGGCGGCCGCCACTGCCTTGCCATCGGCCGCCGCCTTGACGATCGAAGACGGACCACCGGCCGCCACGTCCCCGCCGGCGTAAACGCCGGGAATCGACGACTCGAACGTAAACGGATCAACCTCGATATAGCCGCGCGTGGTCAGGGCGGGGGGCTCGTCACCGAAGAAGTCCAAGACTGAGTGCTGACTGATGGCCAGGATGAGCGTATCGAGGGGTATCTCGAACTCCGAGCCCGGGACGTCATGAGGGATCTTGCGACCCGATGCGTCCCGGTCGCCCTGGTACTCGGTCTTGGTGCAGATCAGTCCGGCCAGCTTGCCGTCCTCAATATGGAGGGCGTGGGGTGCGGCGAGTTCGATGATTCCGATTCCCTCGTCCTTGCAGGCGTGGATCTCTTCGGGATCGGCCGGCATCTGGTCGATCGTGCGCCGGTAGATAAGTGAGGCCTCGGACGCTCCCACCCGGAGGGCAGAGCGAACCGCATCCATAGCAGTGTCGCCCGCGCCGATGACTCCCACCCGGGCGCCGATCGGCACCGGTTGTTCTTCCCGCACACTGCGCAAGAACAGAAGCGCATCCATGATGCCGTCCGCATCCTCGCCCTCGAGGTTGAGGCGTTTGGCGAGCTGTGCTCCGACCGCAACGAAGATCGACTGGAACCCATCAGTGCGCAGCCCGGCGAGGGTGAAATCAACACCGGCGCTCTGGCCGTAGCAGATCTCCACGCCCAGCTCCTCCAGGATGGCCATGTCTTGATCGATCTGGGCTTGCGGCAACCGATAGGCGGGAATCGCCCCACCCACCATGCCCCCGGCATAGGGATGCGCTTCGTAGATCGTCACCGCGAATCCCGCGTAGCCGAGCGCCTGAGCGGCCGACAACCCGGCCGGTCCGGCGCCGATGACGGCGACCTTTGGTCCGGATCCGGGCCTCTTCCGGAACATCACGGGTTGCTCTTCCTGTCCCATGATGAACTTCTTCATGTGCCGGATGGCCAGCGGCTGATCGAGGTGCGTGCGAATGCAGGTGTTCTCGCAAAGGTGGTCACACACCTGCCCGAGGATGGACGGCAGAGGATTGTCCTCCCTCGTGAGCTTGACGGCTTCCAAAAAGTCCCCGTTCCTGACCGCGTTCATGTACTGCGGGACCTTCTGGTCGACGGGGCACTCATCGAGACAGGGAGCTTCGATACAGTCGAACAAGCCCAGCTTGCGCGGCGTTTTGGACCGGTCCATACGGAAGGATTCCTTCTCGTAGCGCCAATCGGTGCGGACCTTCTCTGCGTAGTGGCGCAAGTTGAGCCGGGCCAAAACCTTGACCACCAGATCGACCAACTCTTCAGTGCGGCCCTGGTCGAAGCCGTGCGCGCTTGCCCACGCCGCGACCCCGTCGGCTACCGGCCCGTCGGTATCGACCAGGCTTTCCGCCAGTGCTGAGCATTCATCGGTGTCGAGCGCCAACCCACTGTCGGTCAGTGCCGACCACCGGAGGAGGGGCACGAACTCTTCAAATCCCTCCCGAGAAATCGCGGTTCGGGCGATGAAATCGGTCAAATCGACCGCTCCCACCTCGTCCATGGCGAGATCCAGGTTCTCCATGTACTGCAGCATTCGCAGATAACCGCCGGTCTTGAGTAGGTCGGAACACACCGTCACAGTCCTCATTCCGCCTGCCAGGAGGTCGCCAACGTTGAAGCAATCCGCTCCCCCGGCGAAGGAGATCATGAGGTCACCGCGGAACTCCTCGCTGATCTTGGAGGCAAGATTGGTGGTGACGGGATGGAGGGCCCGGCCCGACAAGTACATCATCTCGTCCCGGTCGAAGACCGTCCGCCAGTTATCGACCTCGAGCGTATTGGACAGTTTGAGACCAAACGTCCGGTTCTGCTCGGCAGCGATCCTGCGCAGGTTGTGGAACATGGGGACGGCATCGACGTACTTGAGGTCGTGTCCGAACGCCTCGTCGGGGATCGGAACGTCAACGAAAGCCAGGTCTTCGTTGATGATCTTCCGGACACGCTCGGCGCCCAGCAGAGTGGGGTTGCACTTCACCGACGTGTGTAACTTCCGCTCTTCCAGGAGGTAATGCGTGATCCGCTCGATTTCGTCGGGCGGACATCCGTGCATGGTCGACAGGGTGATCGTGTCTGAGATCAGCGTCGGGATGTCGAGGTCACGCACCTCGGGATAGCGTCGAGCGACGATCTCGACATAGGCGGGCAGGTACTCGGAAGCGTCCAGCATCGTGTCGAGGTACCACTGCACGTTGGGCCTGAGGATCCCCTCCAGGTTGTAGCCGACACTCATGTTGAAAATCATCCCGGGCCGGTCGCCGGGAAACCCGAACTTGTGGTGGAGGGAGTAGATGAGTATCCAGGCGCGCAGGTACTCATCAAACGACTCATAGACCTTCAGCTCCTGGGACCATTCGACGTTATAGCCCTCGTCTTCGAGGTCGATGCACGGTTTGTTGACGTCCAGCTCGTCGAGGGTCTGCACGGTCTTCAATTCGATGAAACGAGCACCGACCAGCCAAGAGACGATGATGTTTTGTGCCATCTGAGTGTGAGGACCGGCCGCCACGCCGAAGGGCGTCTCGAGCAATTGACCGTACTTCTGCAAACGGAACCGATCGGTCTCCCTCGGCACAAAGAAGGCCGAGCGGGGAACGCCAAACAGCGAGTCCTTCTGCTCCAGTTCGTCGAAGACCCAGTCGGTCAACTGATCCATGGAGATCGGGTGGAATCGATCGGACATGTCCTCGCTCCTGTGTCGTAGTACGTTCTCTTCGGTGTCAGGTCCTCATAGACGGGCGTGGAGACGGGCGGCCTGCTCGGCGGCCTTGGCCCGGACTTCGGTGGCGTCGACCCGGGTGGTTCGACCGTCGGTGAACACCACTTGGCCGTCCACCTTTACTTCCAGGGGACGAACGCCGGGGGTAAAAGCCAGATGCCAGGGGTCCATCGGGTCGTACGACCAGGTGACTTCATCCTTGCGAGCTTCCGGCATCAGATCCCAACCCGTCTCCAGCCACGACCAGGCCTTATCCGGTCCGCACGTGATATCGACGCTGCGCTGCATCACGTAGGCCAGGCGGAAGGACTCGATCACGTTGGCGCCGATTCCGTCGGTTCCCAGGGCGATCGGGTTGGTGAACCGGGCCGGGTTTGCATAGCCGACCGCGTTGTTCAGATTCGAGCGGGGGTTGTGGAGGATCGTTCCGCGCAAGGTGTGATCGGTCGGCAGGTGCACGCAGTGGCTGAGCAGCCAGTTGTCACGGGTCAACCCGTCGAGACGCTCGGGCGCGTCCATATCGCCGATCCCTTCGGCAACGTGGATATGAACCCCCACCCCGAGCTCCTCAGCGAGGGAGGCCGCCGCTTCGAGAGAATCATCCGTGCAGGTGAAGGCGGCATGGATCCCAACCAGCGCCTTGTTGCCCTCCTTGACAAAGCGCTCGTTCTCCTCGAGGCCGCGGTGGGCGCCGTCGGCACCGTGCCGATCGGTGATCCCGTAGGCGGGCAGCACCCGCACTCCGACCTCGGCGCAGGCCTCAGCGATGACACTAAGGCTTCCCTCGATGGCATTGGGTGATTCATGGTGATCGACGATGGCGGTCGTACCCGACTCGAGAGCCTCTACGGCCCCGAGCATGGCCGACCACCGGATCATGTCCAGGTCGAGCGCAGTGTCTAACCGCCACCAGATCTGCTCGAGAACCTCCTGGAAACTGGTTGGGGTCTTGGGGGGCGGAGGCATGCCGCGCGCCAGCGCTGAGTACAGGTGATGGTGGGCGCACACCAGGCCCGGAGTCGTGGCAGACATATTCTCCTCCCGATTGGTCTAGCTACTTCAACCTACCCCGAGTCCCCCAACACTGTTTTGGCGCTTATGTTGCTCACGGAGCAGGCAAGTTAGGCGCCAAAACCTCATTTTTTGATCGGTTGGTGGATGCCCATCGGCAAGCGGTTGCGCCACTTGCCGTCCACCTCGTGGAAGGCGGCCGCGACAGCCCCGGCGGTGGGGACCAGGCCGATCTCGCCGACCCCTTTGATCCCGTAGGGGGCGCCGGGTTGCGGTGCCTCAACCAGGTGTACCTCGATCTCGGGTATGTCTTTGGCGCGCAGGATGCCCAGGCTCCGCAAGGTCATGTTGGTCGGCATTCCGGAACCATCGGTTGGGAAGTCCTCGGAGAGGGCGTAACCGAGCCCCATGTGAACCGCGCCCTGCACCTGTCCTTCGCACAAGGTCGGGTGGACCACCCGACCCACATCGTGCACGGCAACAACTTTCTCGATGTCACCCGTCTCAGGATCGGCAATGACCAACTGGGCCGCATACCCGAAGGTCGAATGGATGATCGGGTTGTCCACCCCCTCCTCGAGGGAGTTGGTCCAATCAACCCGGTATTCGCCGTAGTAGTCGACCCCGGGGCGGCAATCATTCTCCAGCGCAACCCGACAGGCAGCCTTGACGCCGCCGGCCCCCATCAGCGTGCCGCGTGAGCCGGTGGTCTGACCGGCTCCAAGCTCGCGGGTGGTGTCGACCACGACCCGCACCCGCTCGGGTGCGATCCCTAGTTCTTCGACGGCTACCTGTAAAGCCACTGTATGCACGCCCTGGCCCATCTCGGTCCAGCAGTGACGAACCTCAACGGTCCCGTCCTCCTCGAAACGAACCACGGCACCGGAGACCTCTTTGAAACCGTTGCCGAGACCGGAGTTCTTGATCCCCATCCCGAGTCCGATCGCCTTGCCTGCCGCCCGGGCCACGTCGTAGGCGTCTTTGATCGCATCGAGACACAGGCGTGCTCCCCGGCTGCCATCGTCCATGATCTGTCCGGGGCCCCACACATCTCCCGGCCCCACCACGTTGCGGGACCGCATCTCCCAGCTACTGATCCCCACCTGTTCGGCCAGACGATCCAGCAGACCTTCGGTGGCGAACTGAGCCTGGTTTGCCCCGAACCCGCGGAAGGCGCCACACACCGGGTTGTTGGTGCGGACTGCAATCGCCTCGACGTCGATGGTGGGGAAAACATAGGGGCCGCTGGCGTGGCCGGCCGCCCGTTCCAGCACCTTCATCCCCACCGAGGCGTAGGGGCCGCTGTCGCCCACCATCCGCGCCCGCAGCGCCGTGAGCTTGCCGTCGGCATCACAACCGGCCGTCGCCTCGATACGGATAGGGTGCCGCTTAGCGTGCAACAGGAGAGACTGCTCACGAGTCAAGGTGCACTTGACCGGCCTACTCAAGAGGTAGGCGGCGAGGGCCGTCTGAGCCTGGTTGGACATGTCCTCCTTTCCACCAAAGGCACCTCCATTGGACACCAGCTCGACCACCACGTCGTCGTTGGAGATGGCCAACACCTCGGCGATCTGATTGCGGTCGTCCCACACCCCCTGACCGCCTGAATACACCATCAGAGGTCCGTCTTCCTGCGGTACGGCCAGAGTCGATTCGGGTTCGAGAAAAGCGTGCTCGACCCGCGGGGTGAAGAAAGTCTCCTGAACGGTGTAGGCCGATTCGGCCAAGGCGACGTCCACATCACCCCTGGCGTAGACAGAGCGCGACAGGACGTTGCCGTCCAGACCCCACACCGCGTCTTCTTCCGATACCAGTGCCGAATCGGGATCCACGAACGGAGAGTGGACCGTGTATTCGATCTCAACCTTCTCGGCCGCGGCCCTCGCCAGGGCAACGGTGTCAGCGACCACGACGGCTATTACATCGCCGAGATACGAGGTGCGCCCGCCCTCCGGTATGAATACCGGCCAGTCCCGGTGAATGATCCCGGTCTTGAGGTCGCCCGGCACATCTGCTCCGGTGTACACAGCGACAACACCGTCCAAGGCCAGAGCCGGGGCGGTATTGATCTTGACAATATCGGCCCGGGCGTGATCGGCCAACCGAAGCGCCGCGTGCAGCATCCCATCGACCCTCATGTCATCGACATAGCCGCGATCGCCGAGCGCCAGACTGATTGCTTCGTACTTCGTGCCGCGCGACCCGAGCCCGCCGAGTGGTTCGAGTTCCGGAATCGCATCGTCGCGCAGCATCTCTATTGCTTCGAAGATCTTGGTGTAACCCGTGCATCGACACAGGTGGGCGCCCAGCCGACCTGCCATGGTTTCCATAGTGAGGTCGCTTCCCTTTTGATCGAGCAGGGCTTTGGTGCGAACCAGGATGCCGGGCGTACAAAAGCCGCACTGCAGGGCCCCCGCTGCGGCAAATGCAGTCGACAGCCGTTCCCGTTCATCGAGGTCAAAGCCCTCGAGGGTCGTCACCGTCTTGCCTTCAGCTTTCTCGAGGGTAACCAGGCAGCTCTGGATCGCCTTGCCGTCCAGGAGCACCGTGCACGCACCGCATTGGCCGGACGGCGAACAGCCGTCCTTTGGTGAGGTGACGTCGAGTTCTTCGCGCAGCGCGGCGAGCAGATGCGGGTGATCAGCGGCAACCGACACAGGTTGGCCGTTCACAACAAAGGAACTGATTCCCGGTGCCGTCAGTGTCATTCCACGCCCTCTCAACAAGCCAATGGCCGCAACCGTACAGCTCTCGCCCGACGCTGCTATCTTCAGACTAGGTTAACAATTTGTCAAGACATGATGGCACGCCTCCGCCGGCCGAGCTGGAGGTTGGCGACGGTACAGTCTTGGGAACCGACGAAGGAGATTGGGGTGTCCTGTCGAGCGGAGTTCATGATCGAACCGTTCGAGGAAGACGCGCCGGGACCACATGTCATCGCAGCCGTTGAGGCGGTGCGGGTCCTTGGCTTCGAACCTGAGATGGGCCCCTTTGGGACGTCGATTCAGGGCGATCCGGGTGCGGTGATAGCTGCGTTGCAGGCCATGCTCGATACCGCATATCTTGCG
Source organism: Acidimicrobiia bacterium (assembly GCA_029863625.1). Classification (GTDB taxonomy): domain Bacteria; phylum Actinomycetota; class Acidimicrobiia; order Spongiisociales; family UBA4744; genus UBA4744. The sequence goes on along the minus strand of JAOTUY010000007.1, from coordinate 9,682 downwards.
GGAGCGTCCCGGGTTTCCCTGCAGATCCAACTGGACGAATCGTGACCACCGCAACCGGCCATCCGCTCTTTTCCGCCATCCGGCCGTTGTTGGAAGCGATCGGAGGTGAGGAGGTCGAAACAGACGACCTGCAAGCAGGCGACGTACCAATCTCCTGGGAGGGGGAAGTAATCGGCGGTGTGCGCATGGAGTCGCTTTCCTACGCTCTTGATCGATTGGTAGCCCGCATCGAGGAGGACCTCGGTGGGAAGTTGATGGACCTGTCGCGAGGACAAAAGCAAGCGGCGATCCGCCTGCTCGATGAGCGAGGAGCCTTCCAGTTGAGGAAGGCGATTGAAGACGTTGCCGCCATGATGGGCGTCAGCCGCATCACGATCTATAACTACCTCAATGCGATCAGGAGCGATTAGGTGCCCTGCTTCGCCGGGGCGGACCGAGACCGTCATCGACCGCAAATTGACATTTTGTTAGGTAGCGACGACGCTAGCGGCGTGGCGTCCGTGCGGGGCCGTCGCCGTCCAGAGGGAGACGCATCGGTGTGACGAGCGCAGTGACGCAGCGTCGGAGACAGTCCAAATATCTCGCGTTTCTCATCCCGGTGGGGGCCGTCGTCGCCGCTTTGCTCATCGGAGCGATCATGCTCGTCACTCTTGGTGCCAATCCGCTGGAAGGCTTCCAGGCTTTGCTCAAGGGAGCCTTCGGAAGCAAGGACGCTCTCATCGCCACGGCCCTGAAAGCCACTCCCCTCCTGTTCGTTGGGGTCGGCATCACGATCGCCTTTCGCGCCAACGTCATCAACATCGGCGGGGAGGGTCAAATGGTGGCGGGTGGTCTGCTGGCCACCCTCACCGCTCTCACCCTGCCCGACCTCTCCGCGTGGATCATGCTGCCCGCAGTCCTGATCGCAGGCCTGGTCGGCGGAGCGATGTGGGGAGCCGTCCCCGGCGCGCTGAAGGCGTACTTCGGCGTAAACGAGATTCTCAGCACCATCATGCTCAACGTGGTCGCCGTGCAGCTGATGAACTACCTCCTGCGGGGGCCCTTGATCGATCCGGGCGAGCTCGAGCGCGGCACCCGGATCCCCCAGACCGCCCGCCTTCAGGAAGGTGCCGATCTACCGCTCCTCTTCGGTGACGGTCGCTTCCACATCGGCCCACTGGTAGCGGTCCTGGCCGCTATCGCGGCCTACATCCTCCTCTGGCGAACCCCCCTCGGGTACCGCTTGCGGGCCGTTGGCTTGAACCCCGACGCGTCGAAGTATGCGGGAATCCCGGTCAAGCGCACGATCGTGCTGGCGTTGACGTTCAGCGGCGCCATGGCCGGATTGGCCGGGGCGGTCCTGGTCTTCGGGAGCGAGAGTCACCGCATGGTCACCGACGGTTCGACGGCGGGTTTCACCGGGAGCGCAGGCTTCAACGGAATCGTGGCCGCCCTCTTCGGTGGGCTTCATCCCATCTGGACCATTCCGGCTTCGTTCCTCTTCGGGGGCCTGTTGGTGGGCGGCAACGCCATGCAGCGGGCCGTGCAGGTGCCCTCCGCGTTGATCCTCGCCTTGAACGGGCTCGTGGTTGTGTTTGTGGTCGCCACGGACCGCTACCGCAAGCGCATGCTGGCGAGGGATGTCCGGGTCGACGCTCCAGAACCACTTGCATCTGCGTCTAATTCGCCGCCGACCGGCGGTCCGGAACCGCCCGGTGAGAAAGACGCCTCGTGAGCGACTTCTTCACCACCGCCATCCTGGTAGCCACTGCCGCCTCCGGCGTGCGGCTGGCCGTACCGCTGCTATTCGCCTCCCTGGGCGAAACATTCGGGCAACGCAGCGGTGTCCTGAACCTGGGCGTTGACGGCATCATGCTGCTGGGGGCATTCGGCGGCTACTACGCGGTGCTGCAGACCGGCAGTGTTTGGCTGGGACTGCTGATCGGCATCGTCGTTGGGATGCTGCTTGGCTTGGTTTCTGCACTGATCTCCGTCACGCTGCGCGCCGAGCAAGGGATCAGCGGTATCGGCATCTACCTTTTCGGCCTGGGCATGAGCGATCTCCTGTTTCAGAAACTGGTCGGCACCCCGCTGCCCATCACCAAGTTCCCGAAACTGAATTTCCCGGTTCTCAGCGACATCCCGGTGATCGGTGAGTTGCTCTTCCAGCACAGCGTCGTCGTGTACCTAGCCTTCCTGGCCGTTCCGGTCAGCATGTACATCATCAATAAGACAACCTTTGGAATGAACATCCGGGCGGTCGGCGAGAATCCGGAGGCCGCCGACAGCCTCGGGGTGAGCGTCAACCGGATCCGCTACGCCACCGTCATCATCGGGGGCACACTGGCCGGCGTAGCCGGGGCGGCTCTGGCGATCGACCTCGGCATCTTCCAGCAGAACCTCACCAACGCCCAGGGGTTCATCGCCATTGCCCTGGTCTACTTCGGCGCCTGGCGTCCGGTTGGGGTGATGTTGGGATCGTTGTTGTACGGATTCGTCAACGCCATCGTGCTGCAACTCAAGACGCTTGCCATCATCCCGCCCGATCTGTCGGACTTCGCCGCCATGGCCCCGGCCATCATTACGATTCTGGCCCTAGTGGTAGTCGCCCGCCGCTTCAAGGCGCCGGCTGCACTCACTAAGCCCTATTCACGAGGAGAATGAGTGTAGGGACCGTACGGTCCACAATGAAGGAGGAACCTTGAAGAAGAACAGATTGACATGGCTGATCGTCGTTTTGGCACTGGTCCTGGTGGCTGCCGCATGCAGTGACGACTCAGGAACTACGACGACGGCCGGGGACTCAGACACAACCACGACCGCGGGAGATACTCCAACAACCACAACCGCCGGAGACGCCGAAACCACCACAACGGCTGCGTCCGCCGAGCCGTTCAAAATCGCCATCGTGGCGCCATCAGCGCAAAACGACCTGGCGTTCACCCAGTCGATCGTCGATGCCGTGAACGTCATCAAGGATGAGATGGGGAATGTCGAGGTGCAAATCACCGACAACACCTTCATCGTTGAAGATGCCGCCTCCGCCATCCGGGCCTATGCGGTTGACGGAGTGGACCTGGTGATTGCCCATGGATCCCAGTATGGAGGCTCACTGCAGGAGATTGCCCCGGACTTCCCGGACACTGCTTTTGCCTGGGGCACTGCGGCCGATACCTTCGGTCTTTCCAATGTATTCGCGTATGAAGCGGCTTCCGATGAGGGTGGCTACGTGATGGGCGCCATGGCGGCGGCCCTGAGCGAGAGCAACACCATCGGCATCGTAGGACCGGTTGAAGTTGGTGACGCCAAGCTCTACGTCGACGGTTTCAAGGCCGGCGCGGAGGCTCAGAATCCCGACGCCAACGTGCTGGTCAACTACACCGGCTCCTTCAGCGACGTGGCACTCGCCTCAGAAGCGGCCCAGGCTTTCGCCGCCAACGGGGCTGATGTCATGACGGGAACAGCCCAGATGGTTGTGGGAGCGGTCACCGTTGCCAGCGACGTGAACATCATCTGGTTCGGCACCCAGGCCAACCAGACCAGCCTGGCGCCGGACATCGTGGTGGCCTCTCAGGTTTATCACTGGGAAGTCGTGTTGCGAGACATCATCGCCAAGATCGAGGCAGGAACGCCGGGCGGAGAGCAGTTCAAGATCGATCTCGCCAACGGCGGCGAGGTCATCGAGTACAACGATGCCTTCGCCCTTCCGGCCGATGTCAAGCAGCTTGGTGAGGACACCATTGCGGGCATCATCGATGGATCGATCAAGACCGGCAGTTAGGGAGGATCGAAGAAACGACAGGAAGGAAGGGAACTTGTGAGGAGCCTCGTACTTCGTACTCGGTACTTCGTACCGCGGCTTCTGGTGACTCACTCGCCGCGGGGCGAGCGTGGGTCGGGATTCCTTCCGTCGGAACATGAGCAGGAACCGGGGGACGTCACCGTCCCCCGGTTCGCTGATGAGGTAAACGCGTGAGTGACGTTCCGATGCTGGAGATGCGGGCGATCACCAAAAGGTTCCCGGGTGTGCTGGCGAACGATCGGGTCGACTTCGACTTGAGAGCGGGCGAAGTCCACACGCTGTTGGGTGAGAACGGGGCGGGCAAGAGCACACTGATGAAGATCCTCTACGGGCTCTACCAGCCCGATGAGGGTGAGATCCTGCTCAACGGCTCTCCGGTCGAGATCCACAGCCCTACCGACGCCATCGACCTCAATGTCGGGATGATCCACCAGCATTTCATGATGGTCGAGAGTCTCACCGTGGCCGAGAACGTTGCGCTCGGGTTGCCATCCAACCGGGGGTTCCGCACCGATCTTGACGCCGTTTCGGAACGCATCACCGAACTGGGAACCCGATATGGCCTCAAGATCGACCCGAGTGCCACCGTCTGGCAGCTCTCGGTCGGCCAGAAACAGAGGGTGGAGATCATCAAGGCCCTCTTCCGCGACGCCAACCTGCTCATACTCGACGAACCGACTGCCGTGCTGACACCGCAGGAGGTGGATCAGCTCTTCAAGACCCTACGGCAGATGACGGAAGATGGTCGCGGGCTGATCTTCATCTCCCACAAACTTCACGAAGTGCTGGCACTGAGCGACCGCATCACCGTGCTGAGGCAGGGTCGCATCACCGGACAGGTACCAGTTGAGGGAGCGACCCGGGAAAGCCTGGCCCGGATGATGGTTGGACGCGAAGTGAAGCTGGCGCCCGACAAACCTGCGGTCGAGCCGGGCAGGCCGCGGCTCCGAATCGAGAGCCTGACCGTGCTCGGCGACCGCGGCGACGAAGCCGTGCGCAGCCTCAACCTCGAAGTTCGGGCGGGAGAGATCCTCAGCATTGCCGGCGTGTCCGGCAACGGACAGCGGGAAATGGCCGAGACCATCGGGGGTCTCCGCCAACCAACGAGCGGGGCAATCTTCATCGACGACACGGATGTGGCCGGGAAGACACCTGCGGAGATCCGGGCGGCCGGTCTCTCCTACGTGCCCGAGGGCCGCATGAAGAATGGCTGCATCGGCGCGTTCACCGTTTCGGAAAACCTGCTGCTGGTCGATCACCAGAAGGCTCCGTACGTCAAGTGGGGCCTGTTCGATTTCGGAGTGATCAAGGAGCACTCCGCTCAACTGGTCAAGCAGTACGCGGTCAAGACACCGACCCTGGACACCACCGCCCGCAGCCTGTCGGGCGGCAACATACAGAAACTGATCCTGGCCCGTGAGATATCCGGCACTCCCAAGGTACTGGTGGCGTCCCAGCCAACTCGAGGCGTCGACATCGGTGCCGCCGAATACATCCACAAACGGCTCGTTGAGCAGCGGACCGAGGACACTGCCATCCTGGTGATCTCTGAAGACCTCGACGAGGTATTCGCCCTCGCCGATCGGATCGCGGTGATCTATGAGGGTCAGATCATGGGGATGGTCGACCCGGCCACCACCTCTCGTGAAGAGATCGGGCTGATGATGGCGGGTGTCCACCCGGAGACCACCTCGGACAGGCCTTAGCCACCGAGAGCCTGGTCCAGATCCTCTTTCAGGTCTTCGACGTCCTCCAGGCCGATCGACAAGCGCACGAACCCGTCGGAAATGCCGACCGCAGCCCTTTCTTCGGGAGTCAAACGAGAGTGGGTGGTGGTGGCCGGATGGGTGGCAAGGCTCTTGGCATCCCCGAGATTGTTGGAGATGTCGAAGAGCTGCAAGGCATTCATGAACCGGAAGGCTGCCATTCGACCGCCCCCCAGTTCGACTGCCACCATGGAGCCTCCCAGCGACATCTGCCGGCGGGCCAATTCGGCCTGAGGATGCGAATCCGCCGTTGGATACTGCGTCTTGAGCACCCCAGGCCGGCTCTCGATGAACCCGGCCAGCTCGGCTGCCGTCGTCGATTGCCGGGTGACTCGCAGATCGAGTGTTTCGAGGCTCTTGGCCAGGATCCAGGCGTTGAAGGGACTCATGGTTGGGCCGGTGTGACGCTGGAACTCCTTGAGCGGCCCGTCGATGAACTCAAGGGAGCCGAGAACGGCTCCACCCATAGTGCGACCCTGCCCGTCGAGGTGTTTGGTGGTCGAGTACACGACGACGTCGGCACCCAGCTCGAGGGGCCGCTGCAGGACGGGGGTGGCAAACACGTTGTCGACAATCACCATCGCCCCCACCGCGTGAGCTCTCTCAACCACCGCTGCGATATCGATGATCTCCAACAGAGGATTCGAGGGCGTCTCGAGAAACACCATCTTGGTCGGAGTCGCCAGGGCTGCTTCCCAGGCGTCGAGGTCCCGCCCGTCGACCAGCTGCGTGTCGATGCCCCAGCGGGGCAGCAATGTTCCGAGTACCGCCAACGTGGATCCAAACAGCGAACGGGAGGCCACCACCCGGTCGCCGGACTCGAGGTTGCAGGCCAGGGCGGCGAACACTGCGGCCATCCCGCTGGCGGCTGCACGGCAGGCCTCCGACCCGTCCAGCAAACGCAACCGCTCCTCGAATAGGGAAACGGTTGGGTTGCCGTATCGACTGTAGATGTAGCCGTCGAGGTCGCCTTTGAAGATGGCTGCCGCATCCTCGGCGGTTTCGTACACGTATCCGGACGTCAGGTACATGGCCTCGGCCGTCTCACCGAACGGCGACCTTTCTAGCCCGCCGCGCACTTGGTTGGTCTTGGGTCGCCACTTACTCACCACGTTCCTCCAGGCGGCTACGGTACCGGAAGACCTCGCCCCCCGGACGGGATGGGCCGTTACCCTGTCGCACTATGGCCTTTCCCCTGCCCCATTATCTACTGCCCGACACCAGCGCCATCACCGATGGCCGCCTGTCGATCGGTGGTTGCGACACACTCGAGCTCGCCGCTCATTTCGGCACCCCTCTGTTCGCCTACGACGAGAAACACCTCCGGGCCCGGTGCAAGGAAGCCGTGGCAGCCTTCGGCGACGGGGTCGCCTACGCCACCAAGGCCTTTCTGTGCAAGGCAATGGCCCGCCTGGCCGCCGAGGAGGGCATGCACCTCGACGTGGCCACGGGCGGTGAGCTGTGGGTTGCGCTCCGCGCCGGGGTCCCGGCCGAGCGGCTCGTGTTGCACGGCAATAACAAGTCACCGGTCGAGCTGGCCATGGCGCTGCAGGCGGGTGTCGGCAGGATCGTCGTGGATTCATTCGACGAACTGAGCCGCCTGGAGGAGATGGCGGCCGGCCATCACCAGCCGGTCCGGGTGCTGATCCGGATTACACCCGGGGTCGAGGCGCACACTCACGAATTCGTATCGACAGGCCACGACGACACTAAGTTCGGGTTCACCGTTTCGACCGGCGCCGCCGACCGGGCCATCCAACAAGCGCAGGTGTCCCCGGTTTTGGATTTGGCCGGCTTGCACGCCCACATCGGGAGCCAGGTATTCCGACTGCCCTCTTTCGAGGAAGCGGCCCGGGTGGTGGCCAGGGTCGCCGCTCCCTTCGACCTGCCGGAGTTGTCGCTTGGGGGAGGTCTCGGCGTGCCATATGTAGATGGGGAGAGCTCCCCGTCGATCACACAATGGGGCCGGGCGATCGTTGCGGCCTGCCGGGACGAAGGCGTAGCCGGCAGCGTGACGGCCGAACCCGGGCGCGCCATCGCGGCCGCGGCCGCGATCACGCTCTACACAGTAGGAACCATCAAAGATATCCCGGGCACACGAACCTACGTCGCGGTTGACGGGGGGATGAGCGACAATCCGCGCCCGGTGCTGTACGGAAGCGGCTATGAAGCCTTCCTGCCCAGGGCGGCCGACGCGCCCCGTCCGCGGCCGGTGCGGGTGGTCGGCAAACATTGCGAGTCGGGAGATGTGCTGGTTCGTGAGGCCTGGGTGCCGGATGATCTGGCAGTCGGTGATGTGCTGGCCACGCCGGTAACCGGCGCCTACGGACACTCGATGGGCTCCAACTACAACAAGGTGCTCAGACCGGCGGTGGTTTTCTGCCGGGACGGCGACGCCCGCATGGTGGTCCGCCGGGAGACATTCGACGACCTGCTGATCACCGACGCCGAGTGAAGAGAACCTCGCATGGGGTGAGGTGATCTTGCCCGCTCAATACGTACCGTTATGGGCGACAGCGAGTCGTCTTTCCAGCTCAGGGGAGGATGGCGTCGAGGATCCGTTCGGCGTAGACCTCGCCGAACACGGCCACCACGAACAGCACTGCGGGGATGATGAGTCCCACGAGGGCGTGCATCACCGTATGGGTGGTGGTGGGGGTGGTGGGAGCGTCCCGGATCTTGTCGTGGAGAGTGAGGAGATCTCGAAGCTGTTCCGACTCTTGGGGTGACAGGTCGGTGTAGCGCGGTCCGAAGGCATCGATTCGGTTCTGCAGGCCGTGCAGTCGTTGGTCACGGATCCGCTCGACGATCTTCTGGATGCTGGCACGTAGACCGAGGGTCTTGCCGATGGTGGAGAGGTAGCCGAACACCATGAACCCCACTGCCAGCGGGAGCACCAGGGGCGAGTCCCACGACACCAGGACCACCGTCAGCACCAGGTAGACAGTGATCCACATCCCAGTCGCGAACCCAAAGAGGGTCGTCATCCGCATCGCTCTTTGGATTTGGGGCGAATCGGCCGGACTCGGCCAGAACAGGTGATGCTCATACCCGGCTTCACGGGCCATGAACGCCCAGAAGAACAGGTCCCCGCCGGGCATAAACACCCCGAAGTCGTAGAGCAGCAAGGCCAACAGAACGATGCTGCCCGCCGGAAGCTCGCCCATGGCGGTGGGAGTGAACAGCCAGCAGGCCCCCAGCATGATGGCCGCCACCGTCCCACCCACCGCCAGCGCCCTCGGCAGCCGATACCAGCGGCGGGCGAAGTCGGCCAGGTCTTGCACATGGGACTCCCTGACGATGGTGGGGACCAGCGCCCACCAATCGTCCATCCACCGCCTGATCCTCGGTCCCGCCGGGATATCGAGGGGCGGGGTCCTCAGCGGTTGCGTGGCATCGAACAGACCGTAGAACCCGAGGATCACCGCCCACCGGCCCCAGGGAACCCCGGTCCACTCGCCGACCAGGGCGGTGGCGAGGAGCGCAAGAGCCAGCCGGATGCCGACGGCCACCAGCCCCGTCAGCGCTGCCGCTGCCGCACTCAACGGTGCCACCCCCAGCCGCCGCCGAATCAGATCCTCCAGACGGGGAAAGAGAATCGGAAGGTTCGAGCCCACCCGCTTGCTGAGGTCTTCTACGCAAAGGTCGAACTCCTCGCGGCGGGCAGTCTGCTGGTCGCCTTGGGCGTCGATCATCGGAAAGGACCGACCTGATAGGTCACTGGTGTCCGCATCCGTAGCGATACCTTCCGAAGTCCTTGCGTCTGTCATCCAACCCCCCGGTGGATTCGGCATCCTTGTCACGAGTCGGCTCAGAGCCACTCGCACGGCTGGTCTTAACACAGCTCCGCAACCGCAGAACTAGTCCAACTCGTTCAACCCGACCAGAGGAGAAGGGCCCCTTTTTGCCCCCCACAACCGGCATTCGGCGCGACCCTCAGGTGACATTTCGTGACCTTCGAGTGAGGTGAGGTGATCTAGCCCGCTCGATAGGTGCCGTTATGGGCGGTCGGTCTCGATACAGGTCGAGCCGCTCAGGGGAGGATGGCGTCGAGGATGCGTTCGGCCGATACTTCGCCGAACACGGTAATGACGAACGCGATGGTGGGGATGAGCAATCCGGCCGCTGTTCGGAG
>JAOTUY010000100.1 GCA_029863625.1 Acidimicrobiia bacterium | reverse complement strand
CCCTCGTCGCCTGGGCGGCAGCCACGCCCGGCGGAGAACTCCAAGACCTGCAGATCGAACGACGGGACCTCGAACAGGCCTACCTCGATCTGCTGACCAACCTGGATCCCAAGGAGGTTTCCGCATGACCACCACCATCGCACCCTCAACCCGAACCGAGACCCTCCCGGGGGTGATGTACCTCGGCTGGCAGCGCACCAAGCTCGAAGTCAAAACGCTGCTCCGATCCAAAGACACCGTGCTGTTCACCCTGGGACTCCCCGTAATGCTGCTGCTCCTGTTCGGCGCAATCTTCGGAGACACCCTGGAGGGAACCACCGTCACAGCCGGACAATGGTTCACGCCGGGCATCATCGCCTCGTCGGTACTGGCCGCCGGGTTGGTCAACCTGGCCACCTCGATGGCGATCGAGCGCCACGACGGGACCTTGCGACGGCTGGCGCTCACTCCCATGCCGACCAGCGCCTACCTGATCGGCAAGATCCTGCTCACCCTGCTGCTGGCCACCAGCATGACCATCCTGTTGCTCGGTATCGGTGTGCTGTTCTTTGGCGTCGATCTGCCGACCGGGGCAGATCAGTGGATCACGTTCGGCTGGGTGTTCCTGCTGGGCGTCGTGGCGGCTGCGGTGCTCGGCATCGCCCTATCCGCCCTCCCCCGAGACGTCAAGTCCGCCTCGGCGGTCTTCAACTTGCCGTTCCTGTTCCTCCAGTTCATCTCCGGAGTGTTCATCGAGTTCGGCTCGATTCCGAGCTGGCTCCAGACCGTGGCCGGCGTCTTCCCGCTCCGGTGGCTGGCCTCCGGGATGCGATCGGTCTTTCTGCCGGACGACTTCGAGAAGATCATCGAACCGGGAGGCAGTTATCAGCTGACGCTTGGAGCCATCGTCCTTTCCGTGTGGATCGTCGCTGGATTCGCTTTTGCGATACGCACGTTCCGGTGGGGAAGAGAACGATGATGAGCACTCGGTTCGCATACGTTGATCACAGGGATGACAAGGAGGAACAGACATGACCCATCCTGAATCTGCCAGCCAAGTTCGAGACATGGCTCGCCGCATTCCCGGAGTTGCCCAGATGGTCACGTATGCCAAGCGAGCCGGAGTAACACTCGTCGTGGCAGGAGTGATGTTGACATTGAACTCGCTCTGGTACGCCGTCCTGATGCGGGGTTTCTATGACCGCGACAGCGGATCTTGGGGGGCGATAGCGCGCGACGACCCTTCCTTCTTGTTCATAGGGTTGTCCTTCCTCACTTTGGCCGCCCTCATGACCATCGCCTATCCGCATGTCAGCTTTGGTCGCAACCGTTGGACTCGGGGACTGGCACTCGGGATCATGGCAGCCCTGGTATTCATCATGCCGGCCAGTTTCTACTACTTCGGCACCACCGACATCTTGGTTGGGGAAGTCATGGTGGCCGACATTGGATGGCACCTCATCGAGGAAAGCGCCGCCGGCCTCACAATCGCCGCCTTGATCGGACGGCGAGTCGCTCCCGGCGCCACGCAACTACGCCAACTCGAGCGTGAACCGGTGGAGGTGACCCCATGACCGTCACGGCCAAACCACGTCTGATTCCGACCGAGGATCGAAACACGTCGGGGCTTGCCCCCTTCTTGATGCTGGCCTTTGCCATTACGTGGGTGCTGGTCGGCCCTGTCGCCGCATCACACCAGGGTTGGATCTCAGCCAACGTCGGTGAAGCCTGGCACTGGCTGGGGGCGCTCGGCCCTCTGGGAGCTGCCTGGTGGGTGGGCCACACCACGGGCGGGCTCGCAGAGTTGCGCCGCGGCATTGCCCGCTGGCGGGTCTCGCCCTGGTTCTACCTTGCTGCGCTCAGCCCGGCCCTCCTATTGGTCCCCGCCGCGCTGTGGGTACGAGTTGCAGATGGTGGGTGGCCGGACCTGGGCACCCTCGGTAGCTCGGCCCGCCTCGGGTCGGGTGGCTGGGTCATGGCGCTGCTCGTCCCGGCCGTCGCCTATGGGATCGGCGAGGAGGTCGGCTGGCGAGGATTCGCGTTGCCCCGCCTCCAAGGGCGCTATCGACCGCTCACCGCAGCGTTGATCCTCGGTGTCATCTGGGTGGGATGGCACATCCCGTTCTACCTGTACCGGGATGGGATGGTTGACGCTCCGGTTGGCGAGCAGTTCGCCCAGGGCATCGTCATCATCATCGGTGGTCTATTCCTCGCCTGGCTGTACAACAGCACCGGCGGCAGCATCCTGCTGTGCGCCATCTGGCATTTCACCCACAGCATCGTTCACGTCGCCATTCCTGAAGTCTCCCCAACCTGGGATACCTACACGGGCGTGTTCGGCACCGTGCTGGCGCTCACCGTGACGGCGATCTGGTGGCGGCGCATGTCCGTGTCCGACACCCATGTGCACGGCAACGATGCACAGAATCTACGGAGGACAACATGAACAACACACAAACCCGATGGACCGTCTCCCTCTTCGTGTTCGTGGGACTGGCCTACGCCGTGTCGTGGTTGATCTGGCTGCCCCAGCTGGCGGAGGCCCGGGGCTGGACCGACGCGGCAGCCTGGAAGTACCTTCACCTGATTGGCGGCATCGGTCCGATGGTGGCCGGTATCACGGTGACCTGGCGGTTCTCGGGCGCCGAAGCGTTGCGTCGCCTGTTTCGACGGTCGGTTGCGTTTCGGGACTGGCGATGGTTGGCCATCGGCGCCTTTGGCCCGGTCCTGTTGTTCGGTGGCGGCGTTCTGGTCGCACGGGTCACCGACGGCGCCTGGCCCGATCTATCACGATTCGGTGGCACCGACGAGTTTGCCTCTCTCGGTTTGGCCCTCTACTGGCTCGGCAACCTGATCTTCTACGGCTTCGGCGAGGAGGTCGGTTGGCGGGGAGTGCTGCTTCCTCGGCTCCAGACCCAGATGAGCGCGTTGTCGGCCACCATGATTGTCGCGGTCGTATGGACGCTGTGGCATCTGCCCCTGTTCTGGTTCGTCGAAGGCTATACGTCCATGGACCTGGCCGGATTCGGCGGGTTGTTCTTCAGCTTCCTCACCGGCGCGGTGATCATGACCTGGCTCTACAACGCCAGCGGTGGCAACCTTCTCGCCGTTGCGTTGTTTCACGCCAGCCTGGACATCACCATCAACACGCCAACCTCCACCGGGGGTCTCCCCTCGGGGATGGGGTTCCTGATCACCGTTGCTGGACTGGCGCTTCTCTGGCGGTATGGCCCGAAAGACCTGGCACCCATCCCCCGGCAAACTGAAAACGTCACGACCGTCGATGCTGCATCGATCGCGACCCGACCAGCGGAAAGGTCGCTCGTCTGATGGCTCGCTCCTCGCCCTGGGATTAGCGGCCAAGCGACGATATGACCTCGCCAATCCTGCGGCTCGGGCTATCGATCAGCAGGTCGGCTAGGCCGCCGGCACGCAACTACAGGCGGTGTCCCGCTCGACAAATTGGAGGCCGACAATGACTACCAACCCCCCTATTCGCACTACCGAACAGATTTCGAGACAACGCCGGCAGATGGTCGTCGCCGTGGTGGCCATGCTGATGGCCTCGGCGGCCTGTGTGGCGATCGCCCCGATGCTCATGCCCGACTCGTATTCGGTGGTCGAGCACTCGATCAGCGAGTCCGCCGCCCAAGGAGTCCAAGACGCGTGGTTGGCCCGGCTGGGGTTTCTTCTTTTGGGGTTCGCCGTGTTGACCTCGGCGTCGATCGCCGGGGAACGTTGGGGCGTCTGGGGAAGGCTGGTCCACCGCGCCTACGGCGTTTCGATGTTCGGGGTGGCCGCTTTCGCCCACATGCCCTGGGAGGACGTCCCCTATGACGCCTTCGAGGACTTCTTGCACTCCGTCGCCGCCTACGGAATCGGATTCTTCTTCACCGCCGGGGTGCTGATCGTCACGTTCCGGCGGGAGCCAGGTATGCGGTCCGCCCGGCTGTTCGATTGGATCACCATCGTGGCCGCCCTTGTGATACCCATGATGATGTTCAACATCACCGGTATCGCCGGTCTGGTACAACGTGTGCTGTTCGGGATCGGTTACCTGTGGTACGGAATGGAAGCCGTCCGCTCAGGTCGAACAGACGACCCCGTCGATCAACCGGTCAGTTACGACACGCCGGCGTCACTGGCGGGTGCAGTTCGCACCTCAAAACAGGAGGCAGCCCAATGACACAACACCACGACACGACATGCAAGGCAGTGCCAGAGGCGAGATGGGCGTCGTCTCGTGGACACGGCCCCGGGTCCGGTCCGTCAGGCCGACTACGCAAGACCGGAGGCCGTGTCACCATTCTGGTCGTCCTTTTGGCGATACTCACTGCCTGCGGAACCAACGGAAGCGCAGGCTCGACCACCACGGAGACCACAACCACCACGACGACGGCGCCGGTGACGACGACTGTCCCCGCCGCCGAGACCATTTTCGGATGGCTGCGATCCTTCGAAGACACCGGCGAGACAACCACCGTCGGCGTTGACCCGGCCGAAATGCTGACCGGCGAAGCGGCGGTGGCGGCCGCTCGCCAGGACGGGGCAATCGGCCAGGACGAGGACCTGCCCAACGATTTCTACATCCGCAACTCTGATGAGTCCACCACTGAGTTCACCGTCTCACCCGACGTCGTCGTGACGCTGCAAGCCTGCTACCAAGGAGGCGACTGTGTTGTCACCGAGCAGGTAGACCTGGCGACTTGGAGCGTGCTGCTCGGCGCCGAGGAGAACCCGGGGCTCGAGTGGGACTGGTACGGCGCCGGATCGTTGCCCTACGAATTCACAGCTACCAACGAGACGGTCACCGAGATACACGAGGTGTATCTGCCATGACCCACCGGCTCCAGGTAAGAGCCTGCCGGGGAAGCGGCGAGAGCGTCTGGACGGGACGGGTCCCATCCCAAGCGAGGGGCACGAAGGAACAAATGGTCAGCACACCGTGAACACCAAACTCGCCAGGGGACCGACCGAGCTATGCGATCCCGGCCTTGCTGCTGACACGATGCACAAAGGCCGACGACTGTGGAGAGTGTGTGGAACGATGACCACCCCAGCAACGAGCAACCCGCCGTCATTAGTCCGAAAGGAGCTCACATGGAACCAGTGACCCAACCGGCAACCAGGAGCATCGGACCGGCCGCCGGAGCCCTGACCCGGATCAAGGCAGCCGCGATCGACCTGTCGATCGTGGTGGGCTGGGCGGCTTTCTCCGGAGCGATCGGCGGCGTGTTTCGCCTCCTCGACCTCGACTTTCACACGCCCACCGCCTGGGACATGTACGCCTTCGCCACCCTGGTGGCGCCGGTCGCTGTCACTTCTGCCCTCTTGGAAGCGTCACCTCGCCAAGCCACCCCCGGCAAGCGAAGACTTGGGCTTACGGTCGTCGACGTGGAAGGACGCCGGCTTACCCGCACCCGATCCCTAGCCCGAGCAGCGGTCAAGTTCGTTCCCTGGCAAATGGCCCACACTGCGGTAATCCAACTCTTCGCCGGGAGCACTGCGACGGGATACATCGTGCTGTCGATCGCCGCCCAGACCCTGG
Organism: Acidimicrobiia bacterium; assembly: GCA_029863625.1. Taxonomy (GTDB): domain Bacteria; phylum Actinomycetota; class Acidimicrobiia; order Spongiisociales; family UBA4744; genus UBA4744. The sequence continues at coordinate 348 of JAOTUY010000100.1, read as the reverse complement.
TGGTGGCCTCCATCCTCACCATGGTCGTCGACTCCCAGCACCGGGCACTCCACGACCTCATCGCAGGCACTCAAGTCGTGCGCGTCGACCGATAGGACGCTGCCGCGAACCTGCCCATGGAAGTACTCGAAAGTCTCTGGACCTCATGCGTCGGCACGCTGCTCGTCGGACCGCGCCAGCGCCACACACAGTGGTAGCCCAATATCTGGGAACCGATCGAGATTGCCGGTTCCAGAGCGCCTCGTGAAGCTCGAGATTGCTCTAGGTGGTGCGATATGGGCGGATCATGTCTGTGGCGGGTGCATCAGCTTTGGGGGTCTTTGGAAGCGTCGACCCCTGGCGTTCATG
>JAOTUY010000099.1 GCA_029863625.1 Acidimicrobiia bacterium | reverse complement strand
GTGCTACGCCTGTTTCGAGCCACACCGCCAGCAGGAATCCCGGCGAGTTCGGCGCCTCGTTCGAAAGCCAACCCAAAGGTGGCAGGCACTGAATAGAGCCAGACCCACCGGGACCCCTACAACGCTACGGGAACAGAACCCGCAACACACCTACAGACCTATCAGGCACTGATGCGCTTGGGTCGCTTGCGCTGGTGTCAACGACGGTATCACCCCTTCTTTGCCCAACACCGAATGCACCTGGGACTTCAACCCGGTGCGCAGCTGCGACAACTTGTGGCGATACCGCACCAGTTCCCGCAGCTGGCGCAGCGACCTGGGTGCGATCCACGACTCCGGCAGACTGCCCATCCGCAACAAGTCCGCCAACAAGGTGGCGTCCTTGTCGTCGTTCTTGACCCGCCGGTTGTCGAATCCCTTCACCCCCAACGGATGAGCCAAACGCACCCTGCCACCAGCCTCCTCAATGACATCAGCCGCCCAATACCACCCCCACGTTGCCTCCAACACAACCTCCGGTTCCGGGCCGGCTTCCCCGACCGCCGCCGCCAACGCCATCGGCGAGTTCTCGACCCTCCGCGACGACACCCTGGCGCCATCCGGATCCAAGACCACCACCACCGAACGGCGACGATGCAAGTCAATACCCACGTAACGTGACACAACGGGCCTCCCTTCTCGAGTCGGACATTGACACCCCGAAGTATCGGGAATCTGTCAACGGGGAGCGGAGGCCCGCTCCCTCATCGCATCACATATTGAGTGGGTCGACGAAGGCCACACAGCGTGACGACAGGGCTCACAAAACGTTGTCTTTCGTCTCTTTGATACCGGGACTCCAAGACGGCCAACAGCGCGTTTGATGGCCTCGAAGCGGCTGACGGAGCAGGAGAGGCGCCATAGAGGGCGGGGGGCCGGCTACTTGTGGTTGGGGACTGGAAAGTGGTGCAGGTGTAGCCCGCTGGATTCTATTCAGTGCCCCGCGTCGTACATCGCTTTGGCGGTCGCGGCGTCATACCACCTCTCGGTGCGCGTGTGACGCGCGAGCTCGCCCACAGCGAAATGCGCGGCCGACACCGCCGGGGCAAAAAGTACTCGGTCCATCACATCTGCCGAATCGACGTGGACGAGAATCGTTGGACAGTCGGTTCTCGAGAAGTACAGCCTGGCGTCTTGCACGCCGTCGGTGCCTTTCAACGCCTGGCAGAGCTTCAGTGCGGCCAGTGCCAGGTCGGTGCGATCGGCTTCGTCCCGTCGTTCCCAATAAAGGACCCCAGCGTCCATCAGCTTCCTCCTATGGTCGCGGCCTCGGCTTGAGCATACGCTTCGTCCGGAGCGTGCGGTGGGGGTGCCTGCTTGTGCCTAGGCATGGCTGGCAGTGCGAAGGGTAGGACTCGCCGAGTTTTTCCAACAGTGTGTCGCCCATAGATGCCTGTGGGCTCAAGGGGTAATCGCAACACTTCGGCGGGTTGGGTCCGCGGGTGTCGTTCCGGGCGTCCATTGGTCAGACGGCACCCTCTATTCCCGCACTAGCGCCGATAACCGCCACCACAACCGTTCGCCGCCGTCGTCTAGACACACTGCCACCGACCGGCGACGATGCAGATCGATACCAACATAAGCTCCCATCTCGGGCCTCCTCTCTCCAGGTGAGACAGAGCAACCCGCATGATGCCGGGTCACCGACGAGCGGGGAGGCCCGCCCGCTCATCGCATCACTGATGCGTGCGGTGTCTCCCCCCGTGCCGCACACTGACCGTGACGAGCGTCGTGCTGCGCGATGCGCCCGATCTGCCGGTTATCTCTCGGGTGGTGGTGACGATGGCGGTACCGCTGGGCGTCGTTATGCGTGCCTCCTCGGGCCCAGTCGGCCGATCTCCCAGATAACGGCATGTCTAGCGCCACTGCCGGCAACCTCAGCGCCCCAGAAGCCCTTCGTCGGGACTACGCTGCCTGGTATTGGGCTACCCCTTGAGAAAGGGATGGGAGGACGCTATGAAGTCGAGATTCCGACGGCTGTGGATGCTGACACTGGCATTCGCGTTGCTAGTTGTATGGATCCCGGGACCAGCGGGGGCGACGCCGGTATCCGGGTTTCTCACGAGTGACGCCCCGTTCATCACCCTCGACCCGGGCCTGCCGGCAGGGGCGACGGTCAAGGCCATCATGTCGAGTGGCGAAGAGCTTGGAAGTTTCATGTTCGAGGGCATACCGGACGGCATCGGCATCAGGCCCGGAGCTGCCAAACACACCATCGACGTCTACATCAACCACGAGCAAACGACGGTGCCTTTCTTCGGCACGAGGGACTTCGTGGATGCCTCGGTGTCCAAGCTCACGTTGTCGACCAAGGCCGGTCCCAGCCAGGGCGCGGTGCTGAGCGCCGAGGTGGCGATACCGTCGAGCGTCGGCTACCTCCGGTTCTGTTCGGCTTCGATGGCCGGGCCGGCCGAGGGACTGTCGAGCTACATGTTCCTGACGGGTGAGGAGGCAAACGACATCGTCTCCGTGCCGTTTGGCGCCCCCTACGGGTCCGATCCGTGGGTGGCTCCGGACCGACAAGCCGGGTACGCCGTAGTGCTCGACACCGATACCGGTGACTTCACGCAGGTTGCCGGGCTGGGCCGGCTCAACCATGAAAGCACCATCGTGGTGCCGGGCGGTTGGGACGACTTTGCCCTCTTGACCACCGACGACACGTTCACGGCGCCGGGGGCGCAGCTGTACATGTACTTGGCGGCCACCGAAGACGACATCTTCAACGACGAGGGCACCCTGTACGCGTTGCGCATAACGAGCGCCAACGGGGTTCCGGTGGATGCGACCGATCCGTTCAACGGGGCGAACGACTACCTCGACCTAGCGGTCGGTTACGACTTCGGCGGCGAGTTCATCCCGGTGCCGGACGACGTCGCCGATGGCACGACTGCCGCAACGCCGCAGGGTGCGCTGGAGGATTGGTCGAACGCCAACAATGTCTTCCAGGCGATCCGGCTGGAGGACCTGGCCTACGACAAGAACGAGCCTCGGGTTGTGTATATCGCCGACACCGGCCAGACCCGGGTCATTCCCGATCCGGCTACCGGTCGGATGCAGCGTGGTCCCGGAGGCACAGTGGGTGAGGCCGACAACGGTCGCATTTTCAAGCTGGTGATGAACGCAGACGACCCGACGGTGGTCGACAGTCTGACGGTGCTGGCCGACGGCGACGCTGACGGTACGAGTGCTTTCGTGCCTTTCAGGAATCCTGACAACATCGATACCAGCAAGAAGAGCCTCATGGTGCAGGAGGACGCCAGTGACGCCAAGGTGTGGCAGCACCGGTTCAATCAGGGATGGTGGCGCGTGGTAGCCACCGTCACCGAGACCCCCAGCGAGTCGAGCGGCATTGTGGACGCCTCCGAGTGGTTCGGTGGCGGCCGCTGGTTGCTGGATGTGCAAGGTCACGGAACCAACGTCGACGAGGACATCACCACGGACCCCCCGAACCTCATCAAGCGGGAATCGGGTCAGCTCATGCTGCTGACGATCCCGGGTTCGTAACGCCCAGATCGTCCGAAAACCGAGCGCCCCGGCCCAGCGGCCGGGGCGCCGCCGCGAACGGAGTAACCCAGCGATCACGGGTCCACTCGGGTCGCGGTTGTATGTCCAAGCACGCAGATCACCCGTTGTGCGCCATATCGTCTGCATACCGATGGTGCGCGATATCGGCATGCCTGAAGAGCGGGGGCCTGTCAAGAGGGTGTTTTGGCGGGTTTTGGGGGTGTGGGGACGCGGGTGGCGGCGGCGGTCGAACCCGCCGTGGGATGGGTTGGGTTGTTGACGGTTGCGCTGGCCGGCACCGTGTTGCCGCTGCGGTTTGCAGCACGCTGGGGCGGGCTTGGTCATGCCTTCGCCATCACCCTCGGATCGGTTCCGGGGGGTGGCATGGTGCTGTTCGCCCTAGGTCAGAGCTGGGCTCAATCCCGGTGTTGTGATGGGGGTGCTCTATGTGGGTGACGACCTCCCCACAGATGACTCAAGGGGGCCAGCAGCCCTTCTTTGCCCAACACCGAAATTGCTGCGGGCGATCGGGCAGCATTGCGCGTCACGCTGACGGGTACCCACGAAGGCGACTTCCAGGGCATCGCACCAACTGGCAACCGGGCGGTAATCAGCGGAACTCACCCATACCGTTTCGAAGGTGGCTTGTTTGCCGAAACTTGGCAACTGTGGGACGTAGCCACCTTCCTGCGGCAAATCGAGGCAATAACTGGCAGCGCGTGATCTCCGACGCTTACACAAGCATTCTCTGACCTAGCCGGACGCAACTTGGCCGAATGGACCGGCGTGATCGTCTCACTGCTTGCGAGTATCACGAAATGTCACCTGAAGGGAACAGTCCCTGTGAGCTTGGAACCGTGGAGTGAATGCCCTTCTGGCATGCTTGCTGGAGGGGTAACCCAAGGTGAAATCCAACGACTCGAGTGCGGCGTGTACCGCCGCGCCCGGCCGGGTCGAAAACTCTTCACAGGAAGCCGCCGACGATCAACCAGGAGCCCCATGTGACCAGCCCGGCTCCTAGCACGCGGGTGAGCACGTCGGGGCGTGGTGCCACCTTCTCCATCAGGACGATCGCGGCCAGGACAGCCACCCATGCCAGGTTCATCACGCCGAGCACGAACAACAGCGCCATCAGCGCCCAGCAGCAAGTCACGCAGTACACGCCGTGACGGACCCCCATCACGAGCGCTCCACGGCGACCGTCACGCCACTGCGTCATGAGGAACCCCATCGGTGTGCGGCACTTCCCGAGACACGCCCGCTTGAGCTTCGTGAACTGAAAAGCCCCGGCTCCGACAAGGAAAGCTCCGGCGACCGGTGTCGTGGCGACACCCATCGCTGATACCAATGCAACGTTGTGCAGCGCCCACTGACCAGCTGCAGCTACCACAGCGAGACCAACCCAGGCAACGAGATAGCCCGCCGCAAAGACAGGGGTTGATCCCTTCAGCGAACCGGTGCGGGCAAACGAGCGGTACGACACGATCATCGGGCTGGCCGATGGCAGCATCATGCCGATCATCATCACGGACCACATAGCCGCCATGAACACCCAATCCCTCAGCGTCCAATCGGCCGTCATCGGCATGGCCAACGACGAACCCATTTCGCCCACCGCTGCCGTGAGGACGAATAGGTACGCCCACGCCACCGCGACGACGGTAAGGATCACGGCTACGACAATGGCGCGGTCAACTCTTGGAGTCGTGCGGACCGTTAGCATCCCTGCGTTTACCCGGCGTACTGGAAGGGAGACGTGAAGGCGTTCTTGCCGGCGAGCTCCCAGGAGAACCCGTGGTCGTTGTACGTTAGGTGTTCTGACCTTCCGGCCAGGGCGGGGTTCCCGGGACTGATCGCCAGCGGATGTCCGCTGATCTCGACCGGGCCACCGTTCTGGCCCTCCATGGCCTTGGTCGCCACCGAAGCCACCTCTCCGATTGTGAGTGATCGCGAAGTGCCGTTCATCTCGAACGTGATGGGCGCAGGCCCGGCCCCTAGGACCTCCCCGATGTGGTTGCCGAGCGCGGCCGGGACGCCGCCGAGCTGACCACCGAAGATCTGACCGAGAGCACCCATCTGTTCCTCGCTGGCCCGATCGTCGATATAGAGCGCTACCTGCCACGGCGTCTCCACCATGTGGCCCGGCGAATAGGCCGCCATCGCGACGTTGAGACCATGGAGGGACAAACCATCGAGCGCTCCCTCATCTATGTGCCACGCCACCAGCAGTGTGCAGTCGTCCTCGGTGGGTGGCCCCAGAAAGATACAGGGACACGCCGTCTCGCAATTACACGATTCAAAATAGGTACCGGTCAGTTGCCAGGTCATCGTCTTCCTCCCTCTATCCCCGTCTGTCGGCAATCCA
>JAOTUY010000098.1 GCA_029863625.1 Acidimicrobiia bacterium | reverse complement strand
GGGCGATCCCATCGGCGCGGCGGCCATCCTGGTGGTTTTCTCGTTGGTCGGCTCCGGGGCCGCCATGTTGATGGGATCACTGTTCGAAAACGACCAGCAGGCCGGGGGTCTTGGGGTGCTGTTCGGTATGGGCTTGGCGGCCCTGGGCGGGTGCATGATTCCGTTGGTCATTTTCGAGTACTTTGCCCCAACGCTGTTCAACGTCGCCCACGTCACACCTCATGCCTGGGGTTTGGAAGCCTTCGATGCGTTGGTGATCGACAACGGAACGGCGTTTGATACCTTGCCTTTCGTCGGGATCCTCCTGGGATACGCCGTGGTTTTCTACCTGCTGGCTATCTGGCGGTTGCGCAAGGTCCTCACTCGCTGACCAGGTCAGTCTGACGTCCGGACTTGATTACCCGGTGGTTTTGGCCGAGAACGATTGAGGTCAGATTGCGAAGCGATAGCGAACCCGGTTCGAAATAGGAAGCGTGCGCGTCGCGGATGGGGGCAGCGTCGACTGCAAATGTGATAGCTCCGAAGGCGGGGTCCGTCGGATCGAGTCCGAAGAACAACCGGTCTGAGGACGGGAAGCAGATCGGGGCCAGTTCGAGGCACTCCAAATCCCGGGCGAGCCGGATCGGATCGGAAGCGGCACTTCCCACCCAGACCTGAGTCCCAGCAGGAAGTGCGAGCTCTGAGACATGGTCGACTCCGACTCCCGCACTCCCGATGAACACGACCTCATCGGCCCGGGCGCCCACGCGCATAGCCTCACCAGTCACCAGCGAGCCATAACTGTGGCCAATCACCGACGTGTGGAGGTTGTGGCGGACCGAAGCGTCGAGACCGGCGAGGAAATCTGACAGAGACGCGGCCGCGTCCACCGGGTGGCGGTTCGTGGCCGCGAGCAGATTATCCGGGGTGTCGTATCCCAGCCAGGCGATGATGGCCACGTCGGGCCGATTGGCACCGAGATAGAAATCGGTCGCCCTGGGGCGGAGGCCCTGCTCATAGTTTGTGAGGTCGTTGCCGACTCCCGGGATGACTACGGCGACGTGCCGGGAGAGCTCGAGTTCACCAATCACCTCAATGATCGCCCCGTCACCGGAAGGATCGAAAAGCAGGAACTGCCGGTGCCCTTCCGCCCACCGCTCCGCGTCGACGATCCGAGCGTCGAGATCGACCAATTGCAGATCAACCGAAGGCCGTGCCGATAGGAACCCATCCCATGGATCATTTGGCGTGGAGCCGTAGCGGGCGTTTCTTGTTGCGGCGAGCGCCCGACGGCGGAGTTCCAGATCCTCGAGATGGCGAACGGCCAGCAGGTGGTTTGCCGCATAACGGAGGGCGACCGGAGCTCCGTCGAGGGGACCAACCTGTTCTGGGAACCGCTCGGCCAGCTCGAGTGCATGTCGGGACGAAAGAGCGGCGAAGAATGCGGCCGCCTCGGCTGGTGATTCCACATCGTCTGGCCGGGGTGGACCCTGGATCCATTCGGGCCCGACGACAGGTCGGGGTAGGGGCTCGAGGGCCGCGATTCGCTGTTTGAGGTCGGCGGCGGTCGCCGCCCACCAGGCGACCGAACGGTCAACCAGTTGCAGGTGGTCGCCCTCGGGTAGGAGGGGATGAATCCTGCTCATCAGAGCAGCGATGGTTGCTGCGGTCTGTTCGAATGAGTCAGCGACGGACCAGGCCACCGGCGGGTCGATCATGCGATACATGGAGCGGTGACATTTAATCGCAGACCATCGGTCTTGTGAAGGGGATCGAGGTGAGGGACCCGGTTCGCTCAGATCCCGGCCCGGCGTACTGCCTTCAGCGCATCGATGGCGTCGATCCGCCGCAGGGTTTCCTGGATCTCCTTAGCGAAGGCTTTGCGCCGCGCGGCGAGGTTCTCGTCGTCGATATCCAGCAGGTCTCGGTTGTCTGCAAGCGCGAGGGCCGACTTGAACAGGATTTGCGAGATGGATTCCTCGGTGGCGATTTTTCTTTGGAGCCGGTATTGCTTGCCGAGACCCAGACACCCGGCGATGAAACGCCGCTGGTCTACCTCGACGTACGGAGAGTGGGCATTGAGGCTGTCGGCCACAACCTGATAGGCCTCGAGGAAGGGCCGAAGCACCCAGGGGGCCGTGAGCAGCCGGAATCCGCGCAGAATCTCGCGCGCCTCGTCGGGTTGACCGTCGAGCCGGGTCTCCCATTCCGGATCGTGGTGAGAGATCTCCTGAAAAATCTCCTCGCGGAAGGCTTCCTTTTCCGAGAAGAAGAATTCGAACTTGAGCAGATCTCGCATCGCCATTACCTGATCCCAGAAGACGGCCGGCCGATTCCCGTCTTCGGCCTCGGCGGCGGCCAGCAGGGCAAGCTCGGTAATGGCATCGTTTACGAAGAAGTGGATGATCGTATTTCGGTAGTACGCCGCCGCTAGATGCTGATCCGACCCGATCATGTACAGGGTCTCAGGCCCGGCGGCGTACTCTGTGACGATGCCATGCTCGACGAGACGATCCAGGACGAGCTGTACCCCCTTCGGGGAATCGAGCCGGATCGGTTCGGTCAGAGGGAGGTTGCGGCGTTCGACGTAGGAGACCAGGTCTCGCACCCCACCAACAACGTCTTCGCAACGTAACGCCCGGTCCTCGTTGGCGAGCAACGCAATCGTCACCAGCGAAGTGGGTGTGATCGGAGTGACACGGTTGATGCGGGCCAGCGTCTCGAAAGCCAGTTTGCGAACGGCGAGGCCTTGCTCGGACTCGCCTCCTTGCATCTCCTTGGCCAGAGAGATCGGTTCGCCAAACCGGACGTGGATGTTGCCGTAGCGCATTCGAAGGGACCGGACCGATCGCACAAACCAACTGAAGCTCTCCTTCTCCTTGGCCCTACCCAGCTGCTCGGCTGCATACGAGCCGACATCCTGGATCTGGTCGTAGCTGATCGAGGTAGGAACCACGAAGACATCTTCAGCTTTGCCACGGCGGAAGCTGTCTGCAACGTAGGTCAGCATTCCGTAGCGAGGAGGCAGCAACTTGCCGGAGCGTGATCGTCCGCCTTCCAAATACCACTCGAGCGGGAAACGGTTGGCAATCAGGTAATCGATGTAGCTGCGCAGCACGAATTTGTAGACCGGGTTGTCCTTGAAAGTTCTGCGAATGAAGAACACTCCTGTGCGGCGAATGATCGGACCGATCGGAAAGAAGTTCAAGTTGATCCCGCCGGCAGTGTGGTTGGGTGGCGCGTCGTTTTCCCAGAGCAGGTACTGGAGAACCAGATGATCGAGATTCGACTTGTGGGACGGCAGGAAGACGAGCGAGTTCTGCTGGCCGAGCGAGTAGATTTCGCCAAAATCTGCATTGTCGTAGTGAATTGAGCCGTACCCCTGCCGGTACAGCCAGTGGATGGCATTGGCGACCAGGTCGATGGTGAACGCGTCATGCGAGGCAGCAATCTCGCGGAGATAGCGGGTTGCCCGGTTGAAGATCGTCTCCTCCGGTTTGTCGAGTTGATCAGCGAACCGAACAATTCCCTCGCCAAACTCGCTCGTACTGAGTATCTCCTGGTGGACGAACTTGGGCACCTTGTACCGATTACCGCGCACCCGTCTTTCCGCTCGTTCTAGCGCCAGCCACGCTCTTCTCGCAACGAAATCGGAAAGGCTGGACGACTCAACGCCCTCTTGCCATCGAGCCGTTAGCTCCGACGAGCTGGCCGGCTCTCCGACGAGGATCTGGCACCGGTCGGGCGCACGGGCCAGAATCAGATACTGTCGCAGGAGATCCGGATCGCGAGGATCGCCCAACTTCAGGAGATCGGCGAGTCGCACCGAGCGGGTACCGTCGCGGCGGGGCGCCAGCCAGGCGATGCGGAGAGGAACCAACACCGGGTCCTCGCTCTTCGCCATCCTTGCTTCGAGACCGGGGTCGATGCGGCATCCCTGTCGGCGCCGCCGCGAGGCCGGGAGGCACACTGCGTCAACGGTCGCGTCGGGTGGGCGATTACGATCGATCCACGCCTCCATGAGCCGGCGCTCGAGATTGCTGGATGCGTCGATCAGGAAGACCACCGGGCTGGGCTCGTCGACCGGCCATGCGGGCTCTTCGAGCAGTGGGAGTTCTGTATCTGGCAGGACCATCGTCGTCGATTCTATGTGGAACTCGGCTGATCTGCCGGTTGGGAAGGTCGGTCCTCGGCGAGGTCACAATGGCCCTACGGAGGGTGGGGCAAGTTCCGATAGGTTCCCAGCAGAGGGAGTTTCACTGCCGAAGTGAATCAGTGAGCACCGTCGCGAGCGTAGCCACCTGCCCGGAACGGCTACATTCCGCCTCCATGCGAGCTGTTGTGCAACGGGTTAGCGGAGCTTCTGTGACGGTCGATGGCGAGACCGTCGGGCGTATCGGTCCCGGACTGGTTGTTCTGGTCGGAGTAGGAGCGGCAGATTCCTCCGACGATGTCGTTGCGTTGTCGGCAAAAATGGCCGCACTTCGGATCTTTCGGGATACCGACGGCAAGATGAATCGGTCGGTGGTGGACGTCGCGGGCGAGGTCCTGGTGGTCAGTCAGTTCACGCTGCTCGCCGATGTCCGGAAGGGACGGCGACCTTCCTATGCCGGCGCGGCCGCCCCGGAGCTCGCCGAACGTCTGGTCAACGAATTGAAGGAACGGCTCGACAGCCTAGGTGTTCCGGTCAGCACCGGCACCTTCGGCGCCAGGATGCAGGTTGCTCTGACCAACGATGGCCCGGTGACCATCGTGATTGATACCGATCAGGGGAAGATCACCTAGGAGTCTGCTGATTACTCCTCAACGCTACCGACCTGAATCAACTCTTCGTATACGGACGGATGGTCGGAGACGATGATTGGAATACCGCGTTCCAGGCGGTACGTGATGCCCGGGTTGTGGTGAGCGGTCCCATCATGAAGGATGACCTGAGGCGACCCGACGACGCCCTGGCCCAAAGCGTCCTCGAGATCGGTCATGACGGCCTTGCGGAACCGGCCGTCGTCTATCGCCGCCCCCAGCTGGTCGGCCTCCAGTCCCTCGGTTTCGGCTACGGCCAGCAATTCGCTTCGCACACCGAGGTTGTGACCATGCAAGAACACCGCTCGTCGGAGGGCCAGGTCGAAGGATTCGCCTATCTCTTGTCCTTGTGAGAAACCCCACTTCTGCGCTTCGAAGGCAGGCAGGTTGGTGGTCGGCCAGGTTTCGCTGTGCAGGGCGCTGAAGGCGGTCGGTTCCAGCTGGGCGAGCGCTACGACCTCGCGCTTGGCGGTTTCAGCGTTGGTCGCCTCCCCGTTGGCAAGCTCTCTCGGGTATGAGCGGAGATCGAAGATCAGCTGGTCGGCTCCGAGATGGTCTCTCATTCGGTGTAGTCGGAGAATCGCGACGTAGGCCCACGGACAGTGGATATCGCTCCAGATCGTGATCATCGCAACGCTGCCTCCCGTCGCTCGACGTCTCTCCCCAAGCTAGTGCCCCGCGGACGAGCCGTGAACAGAATCTCTACACCCACGACGAAAGTGGTCCCGTCATCTGTCTTGTCGATATCGCCGGAGCGGTCAGATGTCTGCAGCAATCCAGCCGCGCCCCGGCGGACAGAACCGCTGGAAGTCACACGTATGGCAGGCGATCGATGGCGACGGGTCCCAGTTCTCTCCGCGAATCGATCTGACCAGCTCAACGAGGTGAGCGCGCCCTGCGGTCAGCCAACTCGAATCAACCTCTTCGCTCACCTCCGCCAGCCCGTCTCCCAAGTACGCAAAGGTGACCAGCAGATGGTCGGGTTTGATCGAGGCAAAGCGGACCTCGTCGACCGCGACGGCATAGGCCTCGAGCTGGACTCGTGCCGATGGTTGTTGGGATGGTCTGCCCGACTTGAAGTCGACGATCTCCCAGCTGCCCGGTTGTGGTTCGTAGATAGCATCGATGCGACCGTTCACCCTG